>NZ_JAKMQS010000011.1:0-45449 GCF_025771685.1 Campylobacter sp. IFREMER_LSEM_CL2194 | reverse complement strand
CTGAGCTAACGAGACAATCAAAAAACGAAATTATGCCAAAAGAATATTCTTTTGTCAAGATATAATATAAAATTTTGAGCATATTTTTTTATATACTCAAAATTTAGGCTAAGTCTAAAGATACTTTTCCATTTTTAATTTCTGCAACTTTAACTTTAATTTCATCTCCTACCTCTAACTTTTCTTTAATCTTAGAATTATGTAATAAACCATCCACGCCTTCTTTAAGTTCTACAAAAACTCCAAATTCTACAACCTTTTGAACTCGTCCTAAAAATTCTTCACCGATATCAAATTTAGGCATTTCCTTTTTGTCGCGCTTTTTGTTAGAACCTTTAGAGTGAAGTAAATTTAATATATACTCTTTACTTTGAGAAATCAAATCATGATCAATTCCTGCTATTTTAACCTCACCTTTATCTCTATCTAAATCAATATTAACTTCAAATTTTTCAATAATTTCTTTAATGGTTTTACCACCTTGACCTATAATATCAGGAATTTTATTTGGATCTACATTAAAAATTTCAATCTTTGGCAAAATAGCTTCATTAACAACTATGTTTTGATTAGCCTCTTCCATTAATTGCAAAATGTGCTTCCTAGCTTCTTTTGCTTGATATAAAGCCTCTTTTAAAACCTGTTGCTCTATACCACCAAGTTTTATATCCATCTGCAAAGCAGTGATTCCATCATAGCTTCCTGCTACTTTAAAATCCATATCTCCATCATGATCTTCAAGCCCCATGATATCGGTTAAAATAGCATATTTTTCATCTTCAAAAACAAGCCCCATCGCCACACCTGCTACTAGTTTTTCACTTTTTACCCCTGCAGCTCTTAAAGCCAATGCACCACCACAAACAGTAGCCATAGAACTAGAACCATTGCTTTCTAAAATTTCAGAAACCAAACGAATTGTATGAACATAATCTGTATCAACACTAGGATACAAAGCTCTTTTTGCTAAATTTCCATGACCTAGCTCTCTTCTGCCAGGAGCTTTTATAGGGCTAGCTTCGCCCACCGAAAAACCTGGAAAATTATAATTAACCATAAATTTTTCACAAATTGGGTTTTTTTCTGTAAGCATATCTGACATTTGCGCATCATTATCATTTCCCAAGGTGGCCACAACTAAGGCTTGGGTTTGCCCTCTAGTAAAAAGACAAGATCCATGTGCACTTGGTAAAATATTTGTTTCTATGTCTATTTTTCTAACATCCTTTAAACCTCTACCATCTGCTCTTTTATTTTCATTAATAATTTGGTTTCTAATAAGTTCTCTTTTGCATACATGTAAAGCTTTTTCAATATCTTCAAATTTCCATTCGTTTTCAATAACTATAGATTCACTTTCAATCTCTTTTGCTATTTGTAAAATTTCACTTGCCCTTTCACTTTTTGCCATTTGATTAATAGCAATTTTGAGTTTTGTTATATAAGTATTTTTTATATAGTCAATAATTTGAATATTATCTGACTCTATTTTAAACTCAAGTTTAGAATTTTTTCTATAAGCAGCAAATGCTTTTTCATATTCATTGGAACCACGCAAGATTGCACTACTTGCAAAATCTAAAGCCTTTAAAGTATCATCTTCGCTAAGTTCATTCATACGGTGTTTATCATCTTGCTTGTTTGCCAAAGCTCTCATTTCTATCATTAAAAGCTCATCTTTAACGCCTGCTACATAAAGATCTAAAGTGCTATTTTTTAACTCGCTATTGCTTGGATTTAAAACAAATTCATTATTTATACGACCTATTCTTACGCCACAAACAGGTGCTTTAATAGGGATATCACTTAAATACAAAGCAACGCTTGCAGCGTTTAAACTCATCACTTGTAAATCTACTTCAGGATCAGCAGAAAGAACCATTACAACAATTTGGGTTGGATATGCATATCCTTTTGGAAAAAGAGGTCTTAAACTTCTATCTATAATCCTAGCGCTTAATGTTTCATTGTCGCCTGGCTTAGTTTCTCTTTTTACATAACCTCCTGGAATTTTACCTGCTGCGTAAGCTTTTTCTATATATTGAACTGTAAGAGGCAAAAAATCTTCTTCTACCATTTTTTCTTCTCTTGCCACAGTTGCTAAAACTACTGCATTTTTTTCTTGCATTAAAACTGCACCTGCTGCTTGTTTTGCCACTTTATCGGTATCAAATATTTCAAGGTGATTATTGATATTTATTTCATGTCGCATGATTTTCCTTTAAATTTTTATCATAGGCAAAACCAAATAAGCTTTTTAAATTTTAAAAACTAAAACTTAAAAAGCCTGTTTTTATTTTGCCTATAAATTTATATCTAAACAACTTATTGCTCAGATATAAATTTATTTTTTTAAAGGTAAATAATACCTACTTTCTTCTAAAATATCTAAAATTTCGTGAGCTTGCAAAATCGTTTTATTTTTAAAATAAAACTCAATATCTACAAAATGATCAATTTTTTGCACGCAATAAACCTCATCTGCAAAAACACTAATATAATCATATACATCACTTGGCATTAAAGCGGTGGCATAAATAATACTACTAACCTCTTCTTTTAACAAACTTTTTATACATGAAGAAGCAGTAATCCCACTCTCACACCCCTCATGCAACATTAAAATATTTTTTCCTTTTAAATCTTTTAAAAGATTACCTTTTCTATAACGATATACATTCTTTAAAATTTTTTCTTCATAAGTTCTATTTGCCTCACCATAAATATAATCTAAGCTTATATCAAAAGCCTTAACTAAGGCTTCATTGTAAACTAATTCTTTTGTTTCGCTAATCATAGCTATTTGACATTCATCATTATTAGGAGCTTTAATTTGCTCTGTAAATAAAAAATCATAGGGTATTTCTAATTTTTTTGCCAATACATCAACAAAAACTATAGATTTTAAAGAAGGAGTAATAATGATATAATCTTTTAATTTATTTAATGGAAGTAAATCATATAATCTTTCAAGCGCATCTTTTTCATCTTCAAAAAACATTATATAGACCTTTCATTTTCTTCCAGAGAAAAATCATAAGATACACCACCCAAAGGATAAAAATTAAACATAAAATACACACCACTTTGATCTTTAGCGCTAATCCCACCACTAGTAAGTTTAGGTGAAATATCCTTACGATACATCAAAGAATAATTCCAACACTTTCTTTGATAAGTATAACCTATCTCCCATTTTTCAGGATCTTTATTCAAATCAAACCACAAACCACCAAATATTTGATAGTTGGTATTTATATCATACTGAGCTTTAGTTCCTAAAAAATTATATTTTTCTTTTTCATATATTCTATAGGCATGATTTAAACTAACTTTCCACTCACCATAATCAAATAAGGCCTCACTAAATACTTTATCAAAGCGATTATCTACCCCTGAATATTCTGCCTCATTTCTTAAACTTATATAATCATTATAAAAATATTCCACAACATTATCAAAACCACCAAAACTACCTTCTTTGGTAAAATATTTAGCCTTTAAACCATGATATAGCTTTTTTTTGCCTAAAGCACTATAAAAATACTGATACATCGAAAAATTAAACTGCTCAGGATCATCTTTTAATTCTATAAAATCTTCGGTAATTTTACCTGATTTGGCTCCGGGTATAAAATAATTAGCACCTAAATATAAGGTATGATAAAAATTTTCATAAGGCTTAGAAAGATCTGTATATAAAGAAAAATTATGTGAATTTCTAAACAAATGCTCTTGATTTTTAATATCTGTATTAGAATAATCTACAAAATTTACATAAACTCTTTCTGTAAAGGCAAAATTTAAAAAATCATCCAAAAAACTTGTATGATAAATTAAAGGCAAATCAAAATCTAAAGTTTTAGCATAAATACCCGTATGTCTATAATATCTATGAAAAGAAGCATCTAAGCTATACTGTATATAGTTATCAAAAAAACCATTTAAATATCTATGATATTGAAAAGAAGGGTATTCTTGCATGGTATCTTTGTTGCTAATTTTAGAAGTGTCTATATAATACTTCGCATAAGCACCATAATAATTATCATCATCAGATAAGAAATAATTTATTTTTGAGGTAACCAAAGAAGCTTCAGTTTTTGCACTAGAGCTTAAGTTCATATAATCTACATCATTTAAATAAGTAGCATCAATCCATAAGCCTTCTTGAAATTCATCGCTCAAAAGGCTCTTGAATAAAGCTTCGCTTGAATATTTAATTTCTAAACCATAATGTTCTTTGTTTTTTAAATTTTCCTCTCTTTTGTAGCTTGATTTTTCTCCAAAAATACCACCGCTAATTTCACCTTGAGAATAAGGACTATCAATAAATCTTAAAGTTGAGTATAATCCATAGCCTCTTTTTGTCCTAATTTGAGGTTCAAATTGAATATCTGCATTATCATCAATAACATAATAGATTGGTTGGTTATAATATAACCCCTCGCTTTGTTTTAAAACCACCTGAGGAATTAACAAACCACTTTTCCTTTTAGTGTCTACACTAAAGCCAAAATACGGCAAATACATCACAGGAGTATTTTTTACATACAATCTTGCATTATAAAGATGTAAAAAATTACTCTCTTTATTTAATTTACCCTCATCAAAACGAATTTCCCAATCAGGATTTTCAACATTACAACTAGAAACAACCGACTTTTTAGTTACAACAAACTTATCATTTAAATCTGCTTGATGACATTGCAACCAAACCTCTAAATCGTTATTTGAAAAAAATAAATTTTTAAAAGCTGTTGTGTTATCTTTAAGATTAATTTTAGTATAAGTAGAATTGGTTCTTTCTTTTTGTCCTCGTAAGATATTTACATCACCAAACAATTCTAAATCTTTAGTTGTTTCATTAAATTTAGCCTCGCTTGCGGTTATTAAATATAAATCAGAAACTACAACTACATTGTTTTTTGCTTCTATAATATCATTTGTTTTTACAACATCTAAAGCATAAATGTCTACCTTAGAAGCATACAAACTCCCTACACAAGCTAAAGAAAGCAATATTTTACGCAAGATCTATCACCACTGTTTTGGCTGCATAATCATGCCAAGTTTTCAAAACAATATTACTCAAAGCCCAAGCAAATCCTAAACCATACAACATATCACTAATTTGTCTTACACCTGCTCTTAGAGCGCTTTGAGTAAAATTTGGTTTATCTAGCAATTCTTGATCAATCACCATGATCTTCAAAAGCATTTTTCCTAAAGTTGCGCCATATAAATAAGTAAATAAACTATGGTATGCAAACTGTAAAATCAAAATCCCACCAGCAAAACGCATTAAAAGATTATGAATTTCTTCATAAGTTTGCATAGAATTAATTTTATCAAGCAAAATAATACTTACGATGCCCAAAATTACAAAACTATCAACAACATAAGCTAAAAATCTTTTTTTAAAACTTGCTATTTTTATTTCTTCTTTTTCTAGCTTATCAAATAATTCTTGATTGGCGCTCATTTAAGAACCTGAAAGGCAATATCTTTTCTGTATTGTTTTCCTTTAAAATGGACATTTTCACAAAGCATATAAGCGTTTTTTTGAGCTTCTTCAATGCTTTTGCCAGTTCCCACACAAACCAACACGCGACCACCGCTGGCATATAATTTATCATCTTCTAAACTCACACCAGCATAAGAAATATGAGAATTTTGTGGAATATCGCCTATCTCAATCAAAGCTTTTGGTGAGTCCTTGTAAGGATAATTTTTACTTGCACAAACCACACCCACTGCAAATTCATTTTTAATGTTTATATGAGTATTAGCAAGATTTTTATTCACACATGCTAAAAATAAATCCAAAGGATTTTCTATTAAAGGCATCAAAACCTCACATTCAGGATCGCCAAAACGCACATTATACTCTAAAACATAAGGTTTATTATTTACAACCATCAAGCCTATAAACAACACTCCAACAAATTCAGCACCTTCTTCTTTCATGCCTTTAAGAGTTGGCGCCACTATATCTTTCTTCACTTGCTCTAACAAACTTTCACTTGCTAAAGCACTTGGAGCATAAGCCCCCATGCCGCCCGTATTAGGCCCTTTATCATTATCTAATAATCTTTTATGATCTTGCGCTGCAGGCAACAATATAAAATCATTTCCATCGCAAACTGCAAATACACTTAATTCAAAGCCATCAAGATATTCTTCAATCACAACAATTTTTCCAGCTTCCCCAAAGCTTTCTCCACTTAGCATATTTTTAGTAGCTTCTAAAGCTTCTTCATGGCTTTGCGCGATAATCACCCCTTTACCTGCGCATAAGCCATCTGCTTTTACAACAATAGGAGGTGTTAAAGATGTGATAAATTTCTTAGCTTTTTCATAATCAGTTGTGTTTAAAAATTTAGCTGTTTTGATTTTATATTTTTTTAAAAAACTCTTCATAAAAGATTTTGAAGCTTCCAACATAGCAGCAGCTTTAGTAGGCCCAAAAATAGCAATATTGTTTTCTTTAAAAAGATCTACTATACCCTCTGCTAAAAAATTTTCACTCCCAACTATGCAAAGATCAATCTCAGATGCTTTTGCATAAGCTGTTATAACTTTAGGATCTTTCATATTAAGATTTGTTCCTATTTTAGCAGTAGCACCATTTCCTGGAGCAAAATAAAATTCTAAATTATCATTTGTTTTTTGAAGAGCCAAAGCGATAGAATACTCCCTAGCACCGCTTCCTAGTATTAAAATTTTCATTATTTTCCTTAAAAATATTACAAAAACCCAAATGGCCGGAGTATAAGTGTCTGACCCTCAAAAAGTCAAAGTATGCCATTAGGTGATTTTTAAAGGCTGCAGCTTCTCGCTTTTTTCAAAACTCAAACGAAGTCACAGAACACGGTAAATCACACATCACAGCTTATAATTAATGTGTTGGATCCTCTTTAATACCATATCGAACCATTTAGGCAGTATAATTATAACTAACAAAACTTAAAAATAGCGTTTAAAAGGTTTTTATAAAATCTTAAATTTTGTCTTAGAATCTTTCTTTAAAAAATATTTTCCTTCCAAAATAACATCAGCAACAGGCGCCCATATAGTCTTTTCATCGACATAAACTATATCAAATTCAGTATTTTTCATTAACCCTTGGTAATTTACTTTCTTAGGTGCATGCTTAACTACATAATAAGGATTCATTGCAAAAATTTGAATCTTCATATTAACATATAAATCAGGATTAGAAGTTACAACTAGGAAATTCTTTTCACATTCTTTTTTTACTTTCTTTACATATGAAAACAACAATTGATCATTTGGGTTTAAAGCATGTTTGTTTAGTCTGTTTAAATAAAGCTCAGCAAAAGAAAGCGTACAAAAAGAAATTTCACTTGCTGTTTTAAAATAAGAGTTTTTAATGCTTGTTGATTTTAAAGATTTTTTCCAAATTTCTATATCTAGTTTTGTTGCACATATATTTAAACCCTGCTTAATCTTTTCAAAAAGCTTTTCTCTTGCCATATTAAAACTATTACTAAAAATAGTAAAATTTTTTTCATAAAAAGATTTTTTTATCAACTCTAGTCTTTCTACGCTTTTAGTAAAATAATCAGCTTCGTTTTTTAATTCTATTAGTTTTTGTTTTTTACCTTGTATCATTTCTTCTAGTTCATGGTGTTTTTTTCCACCTTCTGCTTCTAATCTTGCTTGTTTTGATTTTATATCTGTTATTAAAGTACTCATTTGACGATCAAGTGCTAATTTTCTATTTTTTCTATTATCGATCGAAGCAAGAAGCGCTTGATAATGACACTGATGAGATAAAAAAACCTCTTCATATAAGCGTTCCATATTGATATGCTTTTGCTTGTCTTTCATATCTTTATATGACATTTCAAGGTGCACTATGATATTTTTCATTGCAGAAAAATCAGCTTGATTGATAGTATTATCCGAAAATAATAAAGTATCTAAAGCCTTATATAAAAAACGCTTCATAGCAAAAAAATCAATAATATATGGCACCTCATCTGTGTTAATGTCTTTTACTGCATTAATTGACAAGGTTTCATTATAAAAATATCTTTGAATGGCTTGTGGGATAGTTAAATTTAATGTGATTTTATCAAGATTATCATAATCTGTTTCTCTATAAAGTTCTTGAACATAAGCATCTCGTCTTGTCAGTCTTAAATCTTCTAATTCATCATCACTATCTGTTTTCCAGAAATCTCTTTCTTTGATAAAATCACCATCTGTAAATTCTTGAAATTTAGAAGGACGTAAATCGGTAATATGCTTTCCATCGGATCTAAATTCAACAAACATACCAACCGTTGGCATACTTCTTTTATCATGCCATGCGTGTTTATTAAATTCAAAAAATGTTTTTGCTAGATTGATTACTGTTCCTCTTCCAGTAGCATCCACATAAACCATTATTTTTCCGTGCATATCCAAATCCTTGATTTAAAGAAAAATTCAATTCTTATTTTAACTTTGTTTTCATAAATTTACAATTATATTTTAAAATTTCACAAAATAAACGTCTTTAGGTATTTTATTTATGTTTTTATATCAATATTTTAAAAACCCAAAACAAACAGGTGCGTTTTGCGCAAGCTCTAAAAAATTAAGTAAACTCATAACTTCTCATGTCCAACATGCAAAAAATATCGTTGAAATAGGGCCTGGTACAGGAAGTTTTACAAAGTATATCCTCAAACAAAAAAGCCATAATGCAAGTTTTTTTGCCGTAGAAATCAACCCTCAAATGGCAAAAAAATTAAAGCAAAAAATAAAAAATATAGATATAGAAGTCAACTCAGCAGAATTTTTACCAAATATGTTAGAAAAAAGAGCGATCAATAGTGTAGATTTAATTATCTCAGGAATTCCTTGGGCTTTATTAAATTCCAAAGAACAAGATTTATTGCTAAAATCCATTCATGATGCTTTAGAGGAAAATGGTTGTTTTGCAACATTTGCTTATATACTCCCAACACCAAAAGGGAGAGCTTTTAAGAAAAAACTTTTTGCCACTTTTAGCAAGGTAGAAATTTCACCTATCATTTGGCAAAATCTTCCCCCTGCTTTTGTTTATTTTTGCACTAAATAATCATTCCCATTCAATCGTTGCTGGTGGCTTGCTAGAAATATCATACACTACGCGATTGATTCCTTCTACTTCATTAATAATACGACGTGAAATATTTTCTAATAATTCATAAGGTAAATGAGAAAAAGTTGCAGTCATACCATCGCTTGCATTAACAACACGCACGCAAACTGCATTATCATAAGTTCTATTATCACCCATTACACCAACACTTTGCACGTTTAAAAGCACACAAAAAGCTTGCCATGTCTTATCATACCAGCCACTGCTTTTTAATTCTTCAATCAAAATAACATCTGCTTTTCTTAAAAGCTCCAAACTAGGCTCATTTACCTCACCCATTATACGTATAGCAAGGCCTGGCCCTGGGAAAGGGTGACGATAAACTACATCTTTACTTAAGCCAAGCTCCATTCCCAAAGCTCTTACCTCATCTTTAAAAATTTCCTTTAATGGCTCGATGAGTTTTAAATTCATCTTTTCAGGTAAACCACCCACATTATGATGAGATTTTATAGTCTTACTAGCTCCTACAACCGAACTTTCAATAATATCAGTATACAAAGTCCCTTGTGCTAGATATTTTACATCTTTATGTTTTTTAGCTTCTTCTTCAAAAACTTCTATGAAAGTATTTCCTATGATTTTTCTCTTTTGTTCAGGATCTCTTACCCCTGCTAAACGACTTAAGAAAATCTCTCTAGCATCAATACTGATTAAATCAATGCCTAAGGTGTGTCTAAACATATACTCAACTTGTTCTTTTTCACCACTTCTTAAAAGACCATTATCAACAAAAACAACTACTACTTGATCTTTTATCGCACTTGCCAACAATGCAGCCACCACGCTACTATCAACTCCGCCACTTACTGCACAAAGTACTTTATCATTTCCTACTTCTTCTTTGATTTTTTGTGCTTGAGTTTTTGCAAAAGATCCCATATTCCATACACTATCACAATTACATGCATACTTAGCAAAATTTTTCAAGATGCTTTTTCCAAATTCACTATGTTGCACTTCAGGGTGAAATTGTAAAGCAAAAAATTTACGCTTCTCATCTCCAAATACACAAAATGGACTATTTTCGCTAGTCGCTAAAACCTCAAAACCTTGTGGCAAATTCTCAACCTTATCAGAATGGCTCATCCATACCGTTTGCTTTTTAGGTAAATTTTTAAACAAATCACTATCATTTTGAATATCTATAGTTGCTTTACCATATTCTTTATGGCCTGCTGGGGCAACATTTGCTCCAAAATGATGTGCCATAAGTTGCATACCATAGCATATTCCTAAAACTGGTATATTTAAATCAAAAATACCCTTATCACAAAAATAAGCATCATTTGCATATACACTAGCTGGCCCACCACTTAAAATAATACCCTTAGGCTCTTTAGCTTTGATCTCATCTAAACTTACATTAAAAGGTAAAATTTCTGCATACACACCTTGTTCTCTTAATCTTCTAGCAATGAGTTGTGTGTATTGTGAACCAAAGTCCAAAACTAAAATATCTGCTTTTTTCATCTAACTCCTTTACAAATTTAACAATTGAAATTGTACATACCAAACTATAATAGATATTATATAACCAACCAAAATCGTCCATGCATATTTTAAATGAGCATTAAAAGTATAAATTCCCTTCATTTTGCCCATCACTCCTACTCCAGCAGCTGAACCAAAGCTGATCAAAGACCCCCCTATTCCTGCTGTAAGAGTTACTAAAAGCCATTGAGTATCATCCATGCTTGGATTTGCCTTTAATACCGCACTCATAACCGGAACATTATCTACAATAGCAGATAAAAATCCTACTCCTATATTAATACTAGTAGCTCCAAATTTTGTATAAAGATCAGAAGCATAAGCAAGCCAACCAACAAAATGCAAGGCGCCCACAGCAGATAAAATACCAAAGAAAAATAATAAAGTGTCCATCTCAATACGCGTCATATAATGAAAAATATTTAAATCTTTTTTACCTTGTTTTCTGTTGAAAAAATACATATACAAACTAAGCAATGAAAGGCCAAAAATCATACCCCACATTGCAGGTAAATCACAAATACTATGAATAAATACCGCCAAAGCTATAGTTAAAAAACCAAGCACAATAAAAACTTTACCACCTGGTTTAATCTCGACTTTTTCTAAATTATCCTTATGGAAATTTGGCTTAATATTAGGCACATAACGTGACAATAAATAAGCAGTAAGCAACCAGCCAATAAAAGAGGCAGGAAAAAGAGCAAAAAATTCAAAAAACGTGGCTTTTTTTGCTGTCCAAACCATTAAAGTAGTAATATCACCAAAAGGCGACCAAGCTCCACCAGCATTAGCTGCTACTACAATATTTATAGCACCTGGGATTAAAAATTCTTTATTATGTTTATCTATAGTTAAAAGCACAGTGGATAAAATCAAAGCTGTTGTAAGATTGTCCGCAATTGGGGAAATAAAAAAAGCTAAAATACCTGTTAGCCAAAATAACTTTCTATAAGTATAACCCTTGCTTACAAGTTTGTATTTTAAAGTTTCAAAAACTGATCTTTCTATTAAAGCTTCTATAAAAGTCATAGCAGCTATTAAAAAAAACACAATTTGCGCAATTTCTAAAATAAGATGATTTACACTTTCTTCAAGTATTTGTGTGTCTAAATCATTCATTACCATATATATACCAATGATAATAAAAGAAAAAGTTCCTATAAATAAAGCGGGCTTAGTTTTATTGATATGATATTTCTCTTCTGCTGCGATAAAATAATAACCCAATATAAAAATTATTAAAATACCTATACCTAAAGCACTAAAAGCTAAATTTAGCTCATGTGTTTGACTAGCCAACAAAAAACTAACACCAAAACAAAGTAAAAAAAGTATTTTATTCATATTTCACTCTCCAAAGATTGGAATTTTTTTATTTCCTTTACACTACCATTATTATCTTTTATCTCATAAAATGGAGCATCCTTATAGCCACATGCATTTAGAAATATTAATAAAAAAAATGTTAAAATAATTAAATGAAAATTAAAACGAGTCATTACATCATCAACGAGCTTGCTGATTTTAAACATTATAAACCTTTAAAAATATTTTTTCAATATAAAGAGTTTTTAAATTTATTTAATCACAATCACCAACAAATGATTACTAAACTCTTTATAAAAAATAATACTTTGATTATTTTAGTTAAGCACCACATTGCATATATGGAATTAAATCACGATAATACCAAAAAAATGATTAAAAGTCTCATAAAAAACTATACTTTAGCTAGGCCAATGAGTAATTTTGCAAAGGTGAAAAACATAAAAATACTCAGTGATCAAAACTTTATTTCTAAAAACAAAACTTTTAATGAGCATAAAAAAGCTCACTTAGAGCTTTCTAATGGAAATTTTAAAAATCATTTTGAAAATCCCATTTTACATAACAAATTTGAAGAACTGCGAAAGCTTATAAAAAATGCTTGAAAATGAACTCAAAACCTTGCCAAATTTACCTGGTGTATATCAATACTTTGATATTCAAGGTAAGCTTTTATATGTAGGTAAAGCCAAGAATTTAAAAAACCGTATTAGAAGTTATTTTAACTTCACTCCAAATCTTTGCCCAAATCCTAACAATAGCTTGAGAATTCAAAAAATGATTAGCCAAACACATCATTTAGAATTTATCACTACAAAAAGTGAGGCTGATGCTTTAATATTAGAAAATTCTTTCATAAAACAACTTCATCCAAAATATAATATATTATTAAGAGATGATAAAACCTACCCTTATATTTATATAGATTTAAATGAAGATTTTCCAAGATTTGAAATTACAAGAAAAATCATCAAAAAAAACAAAATAAAATATTTTGGTCCATTTTTTAAAGGAGCAAAAGAGTTTTTAAATGCTTTGTATTTATCATTTGAACTAAGACAAAAAAAATCTTGTAAGGAGCTTTGCCTTTTTTATCAAATCAAGCGTTGCAAAGGTCCATGTGAGCAAAAAATTTCTAAACAAGAATATGAAAAAATTATCCAAAAGGCCACTCAAGCTCTTTTAAATCCCTTATCTTTGACAAAAAATTTAGAAAATAAAATGTTTGAATATGCAAAAAATGAAAACTATGAAGAAGCAGCTACTATAAGAGATCAAATCAAAACAATAGAAGATTTAAGTGTAAAAATACAAATAGACCTTGCAAAATTAGAAGATTTTGATGTTTTTGCCATACACCATGAAGCAAATATACTCTCTATGGTGCGTTTTGTTATAAATAATGGCAGGATAATCAGCTCAAACCATAAAGTACTAACTCTAAATCATCAAGATGAATTTGACCTAAATGCAATATATAAACAATACATATTAGAAAATTATACCCAAGATAGTCCAATAAATTCAACCCGAATCTATACGCATGAAGAATTTGAAGACATGAACCTTTTGCAAAATTTACTTAGTGAAAGGTTTTCTAAAAAATTTCATCTTAAAACTCCAAAACTTGGCGAAAAAAAAGCCTTATGTGAACTTGCACTAGAAAATGCAAAAATAAACACACAAAAGCACTTAAAAAGCGATAATTATTTATTTTTAAAAGAATTAAAAGATTTTTTTAACCTACAAAATTATCCTAATTATATAGAAATTTTTGATAATTCTCATATGCAAGGTGAAGCGAATGTCGGTGCTTTGGTAGCTTATAAAGATGGACAATTTGACAAAAGTTCTTATAGACACTACCATTTATCCTATAAAAACGATTACGATCAAATGCTTCAAACCCTTAGCAAAAGGGCTTTGTCATTTGATAAAAATCCCCCACCTGATTTATGGTTAATTGATGGAGGAGATGCTTTATTAAAGCTAGCCAATGATATCATAAAAAGCTCTGGTGTAAATGTAGATATTTTAGCAATTTCTAAAGAGAAAATAGATGCGAAAGCTTACAGGGCAAAAGGAAGTGCGAAAGATAAAATTTATACTCAAGAAGGCAAAATTCAACTTTCTACTGATGATAAAAAATTACAATTTTTGCAAAAATTACGTGATGAAGCACATCGCTTTGCAATTAGTTTTCATCAAAAAACAAAAAGAAAACAAGATTTGCAAAGTTCTAGATTAATACAACTTGGAATTTCTCAAGGATATATTAAAAAATTTTTAGATTATTATGGTAGTTTTGATGAGATTAGCAAAGCTAGTTTTGATGAATTAAAATCACTTTCCAATGCAAAAATAGCTAAATTAATCAAGGAAAATTTATGATATTATTTATTAGTGTTTTGACTTTAATTTTATGTTTTTTAAATTATTATTTTTTATATCCTATGGATCAAAAATTATTCTTCATTTATACTTTTATAAGTATTTTGATTTTTATTATTGCCTGTATTTATATAATCTCAAAAAATCATAAAATCAAAAAAGACAAAACCTTGATTCAAGAAATAGAAAAATATTTTTCCTTACCAAAATCAAACTCTTTAGAAGAATTAAAAGAAAATTTAAAATTATCGTTTGATTTAATGGGTAAAAAACTGCATGAGCAAAAAAAGGAAAACCTACATCTAGAACAAAATTATCAATATCTTGTCCACGGCTTGAGCTATCTATATCTAGATAATTCTGCTTATATATTAAAACCTTTTATCAATGATTATAAACCTAACTTAGAGCATAGACGCTTTAAAAACATACATGCGGGTATTATCAATAATAACAAAAATGAAAATTTTCTATTGCAGTCTATTTTGCTTAAAATGGGTATTAGTAGTGAAATTTTATACAAACATAACCAAAAAGATGATAAAAATTATTCTTTTATCATTTCAAAGGAAAAAATAGATGATGTTTTAAATTTCACTTTTGAAGAAATTCATATTGAGGAGATTGTTGATTTTTTAAATACTCATTTTACACAAGAGTGTTACATTACAAGAGATTGTTATAATGTTTTAATTTTTAAATCTTCTTACTTTGAAAATGATCTTATTTTAAACATAACTAATCAATTTTGTTCACATAATCAAACCATAGATAATTTAAGTGACTTTAAAAAGGCATTACAATTTAGATTTAAATTAATTTTAGTAGACTATGAGGTTATAAAATTTGACCTAATGCATATTAGTCAAATTTTACAAGAGTACAAGATAAAAAATCCACAAATTGCAATTTTGCTTTTTTCTAAAAACAGAGTTAAAGATTGTAATTTTGCAAATTTAATCTTAAATGATATTAATAAAAGTGAATGGCTAGTATTGTTAAAACAATATATCAATCAAGCTTAGTTCTATGATTTATAGCTTTATGCAAAGATATAAAATCAACATTTTCCAAACTAACACCACTTGGAATACCTTGAGCTATTTGAGAAAAACTCAAATTTAAATCTTTTAATTTTTCTTCTATAAAAAAAACAATGGCATCAGAATTTAAGCCTTGTGTGAAAGCAAAAAATATTTCTGTGGTTTTATTATGCTCAATCATGCTTCTTAATTTTATAATATTTTCTTCACTTGTATCATCAAGTACAAAATAAAGCCCATCATAACTTCCACTATCTTCTAAAACCAAAACATCTTTAGAATCTTGAACTATACAAATAATGCTATGATTTCTTTCTATATTAGAACAAACTTCGCATAATTCATTTTCACTTAAAGCACCACATTGTGTGCATTTTTTTATCATTCTAATTGATTCTTCAATATGATAAGCAAGCTTAGAGCCTAATAAAGGATCTTTTATGCAAACATGATACGCAAGCCTTAAAGCAGACTTTTTCCCTATAGTAGGCAAAGCGGAAAAGGCAGATACTAGCTCGTTAAATTTTTCCAAACCTTTCAAATTATTTTAACCTTGAAAAAACAATTTTAAAAGTATGATAGCCATCTTCATAGCTGTAGGTTAAATTATAACCGTGAAGATTGCAAATATTGTTAATGATATAAAGTCCTAGCCCCATTCCCTCTACTTGGGTATTTTGTTCTCTCACAAAAGGTTTTAAATAATAATCAAAAGTTTTTTTAAGCTGCATCCCTTTATTTCTAACAATTATATAATCCCCAGAGCATATAATCTCACACGCTTTATCATCTGAATACTTAATAGCATTATCAATTAAATTTTTAAGCATTAAAGAAAAGAGTTCTAGATCGGCAATTATCATAGTATCTTCTTTATAGGATATTTTTACTTTTTGATAAAAATCATCCCTCATTAAATAATCTTCAGCCTGCTCTAAAATCAAACTCAAATGATAGGTTTGCAAATTAAGTTGACAATTTCTTGATAAGACTTTTTCAATTTTTCCAAATTCATCAATCAACAATTCAAGTCTTTCAAAAATCGCTACTAGACGATCTTTTTGCTTTTGGTTATCTAACATTTCACAAACTATTCTACCTTTGCCAATAGGTGTTTTAAGCTCATGCATAATCATTCTTAAAAAAAACTGTCTTGATTTTACAAGCTCTTGAATTTTATTGATAGCATGATCAAATTCAAAAGATATTTCTGAAATTTCATCATTAATCTGAGAGTATTCAGATAAAGGTTCAATTTTACCTGCACTAATATTTTTAATTTTCTTTTTTAGAATTTTTAAAGGCATTAAAGATCTTAATACTGAAAAATATAAAAATATAATCAAAATCAAACTAAAAAAGAAACTTAATAAAAATAAATATTCTAAACGCGTAGAAGCATTTAATTCATAAAGATGTTTTGCATTCAATCTTTCTACATAGAAAAAAATTTGATTATGATAAATAATAGAAGAAAAACTTCCATACAAAGAATTAATCCTAAATACCTTTTCACCTTTTGCAATGATATGTTTTACACTGCGATCATTTTCAACTAATTTAAAAGATTTAGAAAGAAGATACTCATGTATTGAAAAATCTTCTTTTCTTTCTAGGTTGTATATTATTTTTTCTACAATTTCTTTTTGCCTTCCTTGTTCGTTAGTTAAATAAGAATCAATCTGAACCTTTCCTAAAAGCACAAACAAGGCACAAACAAATAAAAAAGCTGTTGCAAAAAGAACGGTGATTTTAAGATTAATAGTTACTTTCATCCTATTAATTTATATCCTATTCCTCTAACTGAAAAAATATGTTTTGGCGCTTTTGAGCTATCACCAATTTTAGTTCTAAGTCTACCAATAATAACATCTAAGCTTTTAGAGTCTTTATCTTTTAAGCTTTTACAGTGATACACAAGTTGTTCTCTGCTAACCGAAAAACCATGTTGTCTTATCATATAGCTTAAAATTTCATACTCAGCAGGAGTTAAAACCAAAACCTCATCATTGTAACTTATCTCATGTCTTTTCTCATCAATTTTAAATGCCGAATTGATTATTTTCTCGGGAGTTTCATTGGTTCGTTTAGAACGACGAATCAAACTCATAATTCTTGCGTGCATTTCTTTTGGATCATATGGTTTTGGCAGGTAGTCATCTGCACCTATTTGAAGTCCTACAATTTTATCACTCAAATCACTTCTAGCTGAAGAAATAATAATAGGAATACTATATTTTTCTCTTATTTCACGACAAACTTCAAGACCATCAAGTCCAGGTAAAGTTAAATCAAGAATTAAACAATCATAGTTTTTTATACCAGCACTCATTCCCAAATATGGATCTTCATAATTAGTAACTTTTATATTAAACTGGGCCAAATATTCTGCCAAAAACTCTGCAAAATCTGGATCATCTTCGATCATTAAAACATTAATCATCTCTACCCCTTTAGTGAAAATATGTTACGAACTTAACATTATAACACATAATTTAACTATTCATTTATTTTTTTGCTAAAATTACAATATTAATTTTTCAAGAGAGGAAAAAAGTGGAACTTAATTATTATGAAATACTAGAAATTTCCCAAACTTCAGATAAAGAAACCATAAAAAAAGCATACAGAAAGATGGCTTTAAAATATCATCCTGATAGAAATCAAGGAGACAAAGAAGCAGAAGAGAAATTTAAGCTTGTAAATGAAGCTTATGAGGTGCTTAGCAATGATGAAAAAAGAAGTATATATGATAGATACGGAAAAGAAGGGCTTAAAGGTCAAGCCGGTGGTTTTGGTGGTTTTGGAGATGTTGATTTAGGGGATATATTCTCGAGCTTTTTTGGAGATGGATTTGGTTTTGGCAGCTCAACACGTAAAAAAGAAAAAGGAAATAAATATCCTCAAGATTTAAAAATAACGACAAAAATTAGCTTTAAAGAAGCTGTTTTTGGCTGTAAAAAAAAGATCGGTTTTACCTATAAAAGTTTTTGTAAATCATGTAAAGGAAGTGGTTCAGAAAATGGAAAATTAGATACTTGTCCTCATTGCGGAGGAAAAGGGCAAGTTGGTGTTAGACAAGGCTTTATGACCTTTGTGCAAAGCTGTGATCATTGTAAAGGTAGTGGTCAGATTATAAAAGATAAATGTAAAACATGTCATGGTAATGGCTATGAAGAAATAAAAGATCATATAGAACTTGATATACCAGAAGGTATAGACAGCGGTATGAGTCTTAGAGTACAAAATAAAGCAAATGAGCTTCCAAATTCTTCTCAAAGAGGTGATTTATATATCAAAATCATCGTAGAAGATGATGATAAATTTATCAGACATGATGATGATATCTATACCATAGTACCTGTATTTTTTACCCAAGCTGCTCTTGGAAAAACTATTAAAGTATCCACTATAAGAGGAGAGGCTGATCTTAAACTTCCAGTCGGTGCAAAAGATAAACAAAAATTCGAATTAGCCAACGAAGGTGTTAAAAATATTCACAATGGAAAATTAGGCTCACATATTGTACAAATTGAAATAAAATTTCCAAAAACGCTTACTGATGAACAAGAAAATCTACTATTGCAGCTTGAGAAAAGTTTTGGCTTAGCAGATGAAGAAGGCTTTATAGAACAAGAAAGTTTGTTTGATAAAATCAAATCTTGGTTTAGCCACTAAGGAAGTTTTAAAGCCATTTCCATGGCTTTAAAAATTTCTTCTGTTTTTTGACATTCTAAAAATAACTCAAGAGCAAAAACACCTTGCCATAAAAGCATTTGTGTACCATCTTTTATTTTTAAGCCATTTTCTCTTGCTAATTTTAAAAAAGGTGTATTTTTACCATATATCACATCAAAAGCATATTTGGCATGTTGAAAAATACTTTTTAAAATCTCTTCTTGGCAAGGTAATTTCTCATCATTTAAACCTGCACTAGTTGTATTGATAATCAAATCAAATTTTTTACTTAAATCAAGTTGATTATATAAAAAACATGGATAGCTAGCTAAATTTTCAAATCTAGCACTAGAACGATTTGCTACTGTAACTTCAATATACATAGATTTTAAAGCATATGCTAAAGCTTTAGCTGTACCCCCAGCACCCAAAATCAAAGCATTTTTGATAAAAGAAAAATCCTCAATTGCTTTTAAAAATCCCAAATAATCTGTATTATAAGCATAAATTTTATTATCTTTATTTAATAAAGTATTAGCAGAGCCTATATGTATAACACTTTCATCTTTAAAATCAGCTATTTTACAAGCTGCTTCTTTAAAAGGTATGGTGATATTAGCACCATCTAACTTTTGAATAATCTCTTTTAGTTTTGCTTTATCTTTTAGATGATATCTTGTATAAACTGCGTCTTCTTTGAGTGTTTGCAAGGCGTTATTATGCATTCTTGGAGATTTAGAATGCATAATAGGATCACCTATAACTGCAAAAGTTTTCATTTTACTCTAAATGTAAAAGCACCTTTTGCAATTTTAGAACGTACTTTTTCTAATTCGGTCTTTAATTCACTCTCTTTATAAGGTCCAACTAAAACTTTCGTTAGCTCTTTGCCATTTACTGTTGTTTTATAAATTTTATAATCATATCCATTTTCTTTAAGTATATTTAATTCTTTTGATTTAGGATCTAAACTATTTAAAGAAAAAACTTGAATATAAGCACCTGAAGGAAGTTGTGTTTGAACATTTGGTGTTTTGATACTTTCAAATAATTCATTTGTATTGCTTTGCTCTGGAGCTTTTTGTTGCTCAACTATATTATTTTTTGGTTTTTCAGAAGGTTTTTGAGTTGGTTTTTCTATAGATTTTTCTATAGGTTTAATCTCTTCTTGTTTTTCTTCCACCTTAGCTGGCTCTTCTTTTGGCTCTATTGTAGTAATTTGGTCTAAAACACTATTACTTGAAACTTCTTGCTTTTCTTCTATGGTAGTATTTGTATCATTCAAAGAACTCTCTTCTTTTAATTTTCTAGCTAAAGCTTCAAATTCATCCTCTTCTTTAGCACTATCTGTAATAGGCAAAGAATTAAAATTATTTTCATAAGCAGCTTGCTCTTGTGGTTCTGATGGCATTTGTAATGTTTTTTCTTCACCTGGGTCATTAATTAGCTTCATTACTATCATAACAACTAAAAATACAATGATTAAAATAATCGATCTAAGTAAAATTTTTTTAAGTTTTTCGCTTTTATTGCTTTTTTGCAAAATTATATCATCAAATTCGTTTTTATTGTTTTCTTCCATTTTTCATCCTTTCAAAATTACATATGTTTAGACCAAGAAGCACCGCGTTCTTTTTGATAAACTTCATAAGGCAAGGTTAATATATTAAATTCTCTAGGTATATCCATACTAGGAAAAACCTTCCACTCTACTGGCATCTTTTGAGAAAAAAGTAAAGATAGTTTTGAGCCCAAAGAACAAGCCTCGTTAAAAGTTGTATGTCCTTTATGAATATACAAATGTAAATGATTATTAGTCCTTGTTCTATAAGCAGTAAAATTAATAAAACCTTCTTCTCTTAAAACAAGCTGCGCTCTATGCCAAAAACGCTCCGCGTTAAAACCGTTATAATCAAATACAATATTTTCAACCTTATCAAAACTATTGATCAAAGAATGCGCCACAATTATCTTTTTTTCCATATGCTCTTGTATAACACTAGCGGTTAATGGGGCATTAACTTTTTCAAATTTATCAAAGAAAATTCTACCCTTGTATTCGTATTTATTTACTATAGTATCACGCTTTATATAATAATGGCTTGTAACCATTTTAATTAAAGCTAAATCCATTGTTGTAATCAAAATAAAGCCCTTTCATAAATAATAAAATTACTTGCTAAATCCTTCAGTTTAACCTTAATTTCCTCTTGTAATTTTGTATTTTGTATATCATCTAAAATATCAGCTATATAATTTGCAACAATAGAAATTTGCTCTTCTTTAAAACCTCTTGCTGTTAAAGCTGCTGTTCCAAGTCTTAAACCACTCGTTACAAAAGGACTTCTAGTTTCACCTGGAACAGTATTTTTATTAGCTGTAATACCTGCTCTTTCTAGCGCTAAATCTGCATCTTTACCACTAAATTCTTTATTTAAAAAGCTTAATAAAATCAAATGATTATCAGTACCACCGCTGACTAAATCATATTTTCTATCTATTAAAACTTGTGCCAAAGTAGCAGTATTTTTGATGATTTGCTTAGCATAAATTTTCCACTCATCACTTAAATTATATTTAAATCCAACAGCCTTAGCAGCAATTACATGCATTAATGGACCACCTTGAATGCCTGGAAAAATTGCAGAATTTATTTTTTTAGCAATTTCTTCATCATTACACATGATAATCCCGCCCCTTGGACCCCTTAAAGTTTTATGTGTAGTAGAACTTACAACATGAGCATAAGGAAATGGACTAGGATGCTCACCCGCTACAACCAAACCTGCAATATGTGCAATATCAGCAAACAAGTACGCGCCAACCTCATCTGCCATTTCTCTAAATTTGGCAAAATCAATCACTCTAGGATAAGCACTAGCACCACAAACAATAAGTTTTGGTTTAATCTCTTTTGCTATCTCTCTAACTTTATCATAATTAATTCTTCCATCAAGCTCAACTCCATAAAAAAAGCTTTCATAAACCTTTCCAGAAGAACTTACTTTAGAACCATGAGTTAGGTGTCCTCCATGGCTTAAATCCATACCCAAAATTCTATCACCTGGATTTAACAATGCCATATATACACCTTGATTTGCTTGTGAGCCTGAATTAGGTTGCACATTGGCAAAATTACAATTAAAAAGTTTTTTACATCTTTCTATAGCAATCGTTTCAATCTCATCAACAAATTCACATCCACCATAATATCTTTTACCAGGATAGCCTTCTGCATATTTATTTGTTAAAATACTTCCCATTGCCTCCATAACTTCTGGTATGGTAAAATTTTCACTTGCTATCATTTCAAGACCATCGCATTGTCTTGCTAACTCTTTTTGGGTTAAATCAAAAATTTCTTTATCAAATTTTTCCAACATTTACTCTCCTTTTATCTCATTTTTAAGTGGTCTCATGGCTGGGAAAAGCACTACATCACGAATTGATTTTTTATTAATTAAAAGCATAACCAATCTATCTATTCCTATACCTTGTCCTGCAGTTGGTGCCATAGCATAACCTAATGCATTAACAAAATCCTCATCCATTTCGCATGCTTCTTCATCACCTGCATTTTTTGCTTCAATTTGCTTTAAAAATCTCTCATATTGATCTAGAGGATCATTAAGCTCATTAAATCCATTAGCAATTTCTCTACCTGCGATAAACAACTCAAATCTTTCAGCAATATCTGCATCTTTATCACTTCTTCTAGATAAAGGACTTATAGAAATAGGAAAATCTATCACAAAAGTAGGATCAATCAATTTATCTTCAACATAATTATCAAAAAGTTCAGCTTGTAAATGACCTAATTCCAATTTTTCATTGGCTTCAAATCCATCTTTTTTTAGCTTTTCCAAAATTAATTCTTTATTATTAATAAGCTCATCATCCAAACCGCCATATTTTTTTAATGCGTCTTTATAAGTAATTCTTTCAAATGGCTTAGAAAAATCAATTATTTTTTCATCAAATTCAAGTTTTTTATCTAATTTTAATTTATCTAAAAGCATAGCAAAAAGCTCTTCTGTTAAATCCATTAAATCATGATAATTATGATAAGCCCAATAAAACTCGATTGTAGTAAATTCAGGATTATGCGTTAAATCCATCCCTTCATTTCTAAAACATCTATTAATCTCATAAACCGCCTCAAAACCACCTACAATCAAACGTTTTAGATATAACTCTGGAGCAATTCTTAAAAATCTTTCCACACCCAAAGCATTGTGATAAGTTACAAAAGGCTTTGCATTTGCTCCCCCTGCAATAGGATGCATCATTGGTGTTTCAACTTCCAAAAATCCTTTGTTATCAAAAAAAGATCTAATATAAGAAACTATTTTAGAACGCAAAATAAAATCTTTTCTCACCTCACTATTCATAATCATATCAAGATATCTTTTTCTATATCTTTGCTCAATATCTGTCAGCCCATGATATTTTTCCGGTAAAGGCACTATAGCTTTTGTAGCTATTTGAATTTGCTCTACATGAAGACTAAATTCTCCTGTTTTTGTCATAAAAGGAAAACCTTTAACCAAAACAATATCCCCTACTTCGAGATATTTTTTTAAAATGGCAAAGTATTCTTCCCCTAAAATGTTTTGATTAAAGTAAATTTGTAAATTATCTTGCTCATCTTCTATATTAGCAAATACTGATTTACCAGCTATCCTAAGAAGCTTTAATCTTCCTGCTAATACTCCATGAGCATTTTCATCACGCTGATTTTCTATATCTTTAATATAGATGAATTTAGCCTTATATTCACTTATACTCATTTCTTTTTTTAAAAAGTGTGGATAAGGGTTGATTCCTAGTTCTTTTAACTCTTGCGCTTTTTGAATTTTTTGTTGCTCTAAAATATTATCAAACATTAAATATACCTTTATTTTTTACTACATTGTGGACATAGGCCATAAAGTTGCATTAAATGTCCTGTTAATTTAAAATTATATTCTTTTGCGATTAACATTTGTTGCTGTTCGATAATAGGATTTTCAAATTCTACAATCTCGCCACAACTTTTACAAATCAAATGATCATGGTGAGGTTTATTTGCAAGTTCAAATTTCTTCCCTGAAGCACCAAAAGATATAGAAGTAGCCATACCAGATTCTTCTAACAAATTTAAAGTTCTATAAACTGTTGCAATGCCTACATTTAATTCGGGATTTTTTTGCTTTATTTCTACGTATAGACTTTCTGGAGTATAATGCATATCGCTATTATATAAAGTTTTTAAAAGCACTTCTCTTTGTTTAGTATATTTTAGACCATTATCTTTAAGTGTTTTTTTAAAACGCTCAAGCAAAACATCATATTCAATATTTTCAATTTGCATTATTTACCTCCGAATTTAGACTTAAATTAGAATCTATAATTTGTTCTTGTATTTTATCTAAACCATTTTGAGTAAAATCAGTATTCATTATAAAATCACCTGTTTGTCTAAGTAAATCTAATGTATAGCTATTTTTAGCATATTTTTCTAAGCTTGCATTTAAAAATTCTATATTATTAATACAAGCCACTAAAATTGCAAAAATCAAAAATATTTTAGCACTACCAAATAAAAATCCACCTATACGATCTATAAAACCAAGACCACTCATACTAAAAATCTTTGATAATATATTGCCCAAAGCCATACAAGCTACCCAAATTACAATTAACAAAACCAAAAATCCTGCAAAAATCGCAAGATTTTCATTTTCAATTGCATAAAAATTATTATTAATAATTTCTGCTATTTCTTTAGCATATCTTGAAGCAAGTAAAACCCCACCAACTATACCTAATAAACCAAAAATTTCCTTAAATAAGCCACTTACCAAACCTTTTAAACCTAAAATCGCAGTTAAACCTAAAACAAATACATCAAACCAAGAAAAATTTTCCATCTATATTAAACTCCAAATATTTTATTCAATTATCTTAGGGACTATAAAAAATCCATCCTGAGAATTTGGAGCATGCTTGCTAAGCATATCTATCACATCAGATTTTCTACTTTCATCTAGTCTAAATGGAGTTGCAGCATTTGTAGTGCTAGTCATAGCTTCAACATCATCAAGTTTTAGCTCATCTAATTTTTCTACAAAATTAACAATCTGACTTAATTGTTCTTCCAATTCTTGTCTTTTATCATCGGCAATTTTTAAAGCACTTAGCTTTTCAAGTTTGGTTAATAATTTATCATCAATTTGCATAATTTACCTTAATCTTAATTTTTAACTCAAGAAAACTCTTTTTAGGTTAAAAATTATAACATAAAATCATTTATTTTTTCATTTTTATATGTTACAATTATAGACTTAAAACAATAAATAATGTTTATTCTTGCTAAAAAAGGGAAAATATGGCTTTAAAAGAAAACCTAAAAGCGGTTCAAGCGGAATTAAGCTCTCAAGAGCAAATGATGGAAAATTTTATCAAATCTGAGCGCTTTATAAAAAAATACAAATACTATTTCATTGTAATCATTGTACTTTTAATCGCATATCTTAGCGGAAGTTATTTTTACAATCTAAAAAAAGAAAGTAATATTCAAGAAAGTAATATAATTTTTAACAACTTATTGAAAAATCCTTCAGACCAAAAATTACTTGAAGAATTAAAACAAAAAAATGCAAATCTATATACCATATTCATGATGAGTCAAAACAATCAAGATCTTAATCAAACTTTAAGCCTTAACATAGATCCTTTGTTAAAACAAATAGTGCTTGCTCAAAACAATCAAAAATCAGACTTTTTGAAAGATTATAATACCTTATTGGTAGGTTTTGATTTTCTAAAACAAAACGATTTTAAAAATGCAGATATAGAATTTAATAAAATACCTATAAATTCTCCCTTATGGCAGATTATTACAAGCTTAAAACATTATCAAGGAATAAAATGAAACACTTTTATTTATTTATCATTACTTTAATATTTTTTAGTGCTTGTGGCACAAAAAGGGAGTATTATCAACCAACGCAAGCAGAACAGCTTCCTTATAGCTCTCAAAGTATTAATGGTAAAATTATAAATTTCAATAACAATATAGCACAATTAAGCAATAATTCCTTTATAGATACTATGGGAAATATTATTAATTTTAAACTAGATAAAAATTATCATATTATAAATATGCAACAAGAAGAGGTTCTTATTGGCGATGATAATGGAAATTTTAAGATTTTAAATTTACAAGGTGATGAATTATTTTCTCATAAATTTAATGAAAGTGTAGTGAGTGCAAGTATAGATGGAGATGATATAGCTTTAATTTTAGCTAGCAATACCTTAGTATATGCAAATAAAAATCTTGGTATTAAAATGCTTCAAAATCTTGGCACAGCCTATGCTCAAGATAGTCGTTATGCTAATCCTTATTTTTTAAATACCATTATTATATATCCTATGCTTAATGGAAAATTAGCCATACTTAATAAAAGCACACTAAAAGTGAGTAAAGAAATTTTAGTAAGTAGTGAGGAATTTTTTAACAATATCATCTATCTTTATGTTAAAAATGATACTATGGTTGCTGCAACTGCACAAAAAATCATCGTTGTTACTCCAAATAGAACCTTATATTTAAACGAAAATATTAAAGAAGTAAACACTAATGATAATGAAATTTTTGTACTAACAAAAGATGGAAGAGTTATTAAAAATGATTATAATCTTAGAAAAATCGATGAAATAAAATTTCAATTTGCTCTGTTTTCTAAAAGCACCTTGTACAATAACTCTTTGTATATTTTTGAAAAAACAGGTTATTTGATCAAGCTAAATACAAATTTGAAAGATTATACAGTATATAAACTAAGTGAAGCCGTTGATAAAAAAAGTTTTATGGCTAATGGTAAATTTTTCTTTCAAAATAAATTTTTACAATTAAACTAAAATGAATCAAGAGCTTAGTGATATTCTTATAAAATATGGGATTGTTTTAAAAAATACTAAATCCTTAGATATCCATGCTTTTAGTAAAAAGAAAAAATTAATTTGTATTTATGGAGAGAATACAAACAAACAGTGTTGTTTGATTTTATTTTCTTTTACAAAAAGTAAAATTTTAACAAAAGAATGTCTAGAATTTGAAAGTATTTTTCAAAATATAAACCAAACTCTAAACTTAAATTTTCAAAATTATTTTATATTTCACCAAGCTTTAATTTGTTCTAAAGCAAAAGAATATCTAGCTACCAAAGGGATTAAAAATTATGCTTTTATGTGATATTGGTAACACAACCGCTAGTTTTCTAAATGAGCAAAAATTTTATTCTATGAGTATTGAGCAGTTTTTACAATACGAACCTACACAAAAAGTATTTTATATCAATGTTAATCCAAATTTAGAGCAAAGATTAGAACAAAATCCTTTATTTATTAATCTTGCTCCATATTTTAATTTTGATACCATTTATAATAATTTAGGTGTTGATAGAGTAGCAGCGTGTTATACTATAGAAGATGGTGTTGTAGTCGATGCAGGATCTGCAATCACTGTAGATATTATTTCTAATTCTATTCATCTTGGGGGATTTATACTCCCAGGTATTGAAAGCTATAAAAAGTCTTTTTCCAATATTTCATCACGTTTAAGATACGAGCTAAACACACAGATTAATTTTGATGCTTTCCCTCAAAGAACCGTTGATGCTTTAAGTTATGGAGTTTTTAAAAGCATATATTTACTTATAAAAGATAGTGCATATGATAAAAAATTATATTTTACAGGCGGAGATGGGCAATTTCTTGCAAATTTTTTCGACTATGCAATTTATGATAAATTTTTAATTTTTAGAGGTATGAAAAAAGCTGTTTGTGAAAATTTTATACTTTAAAATTTATTTCTATACCCAAGCACTTGAAATTATAAAATTTATTTACTCAAAACAACTATATTTTGATATTATTAGCAAAATCAAACACACAAAAGGAATTGATAACAATGGATCAAAAACATTTTGATACCGTGGTAATTGGCGGTGGGATTTCTGGTGCTGCAGTATTTTACGAGCTGGCTAGATACACAAATATTCAAAATATTGCTTTGTTAGAAAAATACAATAGCGCTGCAACTTTAAATAGCCATAGCACAAGCAATTCACAAACTATCCACTGTGGTGATATAGAGACAAATTACACTTTAGAAAAAGCAAAAAAAGTTAAAACAACAGCAGATATGATTGTAAAATATGGTCTTTTGCAAAATGCACAAAATAAGTTTATGCACTCACACCAAAAACTCGCACTTGCAGTTGGAGACAAGGAATGTGAGTATATGAAAAATAGATATGAAGAATTTAAAGAATTATATCCTTATATTAAATTTTATACTAAAGATGAAATTAAGCAAATAGAACCTAATGTTGTATTAGGCGAAGATGGCATGAATGATAGAACCGATGAAGTAGTAGCTATGGGTGTAGAAGCAGGAGTGGTTTATACTACAGTAGATTTTGGCTTGATGAGTCAAAATCTTATAGAGCAAGCTTGTAAACAAGGAAAAAATACTCATGTTGCCTATAATCAAGAAGTTGTGTTTATAGAAAAAAAAGATGATATTTTTTATATTAAAACAAAAGATTTTAAAGAATATAGCGCGAAATCTATTATAGTAAATGCAGGAGCGCATTCTTTATTTTTGGCACATAAAATGGGTATAGGATTAGATAAATCTTGCTTTCCGGTTGCAGGAAGTTTTTATATGTCTAAAAGAAAAATTTTAAATGGTAAAGTTTACATGGTGCAAAATCCAAAACTACCATTTGCTGCGCTACATGGTGATCCTGATTTATTAGCTAATATGAATACACGCTTTGGCCCTACTGCCTTAGTTATCCCTATGTTAGAAAGATACCATGGTTTTAAATCACTACCTGAATTTTTCAAAACACTTAACTTAGACATGAATGTAGTCAAAATTTGCCTTAATCTTTTTAAAGATTCTACTATTAGAAATTATATTCTTTATAATTATTTATTTGAAATTCCTTACATTAACAAAAGACTTTTTGTAAAAGATGCCAAAAAAATAGTTCCTAGTTTAAAAACAGATGATATTTACTATGCTAAAAACTTTGGCGGAGTACGCCCTCAAGTGCTTGATAAAAAGGCAGGAGAACTAATGCTTGGTGAAGCAAGTATCACTGAAATTCCAGGTATAATTTTCAATATGACCCCAAGTCCAGGTGCTACAAGCTGTCTTGGCAATGGTTATAGAGATGCAAAACTTATTTGTCAATACTTGGGTGCTAATTTTAATGAGGATTTATTTACTAGCGAACTACTATAAAAAGGATAAAAAATGCTAAAAAAAACAAAAATAGTTGCAACGATTGGACCAGCAAGTGAAAACGAAGCTACAATAAGACAAATGATTATTAATGGGGTAAATGTTTTTCGTTTAAATTTTTCACATGGAACCCATGAGTATCATAGTCAAAATCTAGCTACTATTAGAAAAGTGGCAACTGAACTTAATGCAAGAATTGGAATTTTGCAAGATATTAGTGGACCAAAAATTAGAACCTTAAAAATTCCAGAAGCTTTTGAATTAAAAAATGGAGATAGACTAGACTTTTACAAGGATACTTTTGAAGGAGAAAAACTTTCTAATGAACATTATAAAGTCTGTATTAATCATCCTGAAATTCTTTCAATGCTAAAGGTAGGAGAATACATCTATCTTTGTGATGGCTCCATCAAAACTAAAGTAGTGCAAGTTGAAAAAGATTTTATCCAAACCCAAGTAGAAAATAGCGGGGTGCTTAGTTCAAACAAGGGAATTAATTTTCCTAATACAAAAATTAATATCGATGTTATCACCCAAAAAGATAAAGACGATCTTGCATGGGGTATTAAAAATGATGTTGACTTTTTAGCCATCTCTTTTGTACAAAATGCTCATGATATTGATGAAGTTAAGAAAATACTTGATGAAAATAATGCCAAAATTGCTATTTTTGCAAAAATAGAAAAATTTGATGCTGTTGAAAATATCGATGAAATCATAAATTGCAGTGACGGTATAATGGTAGCAAGAGGGGATTTGGGTATTGAAGTGCCTTATTATAGAGTGCCAAATATACAAAAACTCATCATTAAAAAGGCTAACGAGGCTAATAAACCTGTCATCACTGCTACTCAAATGCTTTTTTCACTTGCAAAATCCAAAACTGCCACAAGAGCTGAAATTTCAGATGTTGCTAATGCTGTGCTTGATGGTACTGATGCGGTTATGCTTAGCGAAGAAAGCGCAGTAGGGATTGATCCGGCAAATGCGGTTGATATTATGACTCAAACCATTATAGAAACAGAAAAAAACTATCCTTATGAAAAATTTGAAACCTTTAAATGTTTCAATGAAACCGATATTATTGCTAAATCAAGCACACAACTAGCAACCGATTTAAATGCAAATGCAATTTTTACCATCACAAGTAGTGGTGCTTCTGCGGTTAAAACAGCAAGATATCGTCCAAAAATGGATATCATAGCTATTACTCATTCTAAAAAAGCTTTAAATTTTTTAAGTATAGTTTGGGGAGTTCAACCTGCTATATTAATAGAAAAACATGAAAATTTAACAGAGCTTTTAAGCAATTCTGTAAAACTTGGAGTCGAAAAAGGCCTTATGAAAAAAGATGGAGTTTATACTCTTACTGCAGGTTTTCCAATAGGTGTTGCAGGAAGTACAAATTTAATTAGAATTTTACAAAAAGATCAAATTGAATATTATTTAAGTTTGGGAAAATAACCCAAACTTAATATTCTTCTTCTATCAAATCACATAAACAATGTATAATTAAAATATGTATTTCTTGAATTCTAGCTGTATCATCGCTTGGAATGACTATATTATGCTCACATAATTTATTCATCACTCCACCACCCTTTCCACTGAGTCCTATACACTTAGCACCAATTTCTTTGGCCTTTTCAAAAGCTTTAATCACATTTGGACTTTTTCCACTAGTAGAAATTCCAATCAATACATCATTATCGCTAGCTAAAGCTTCAACTTGCCTTGAAAAAACAAATTCAAAACCATAATCATTTCCTATAGCACTTAAAGCAGAAGTATCAGTGCTTAGAGCAATAGCAGCTAAAGCCTTTCTTTCTTTTTTATATCTTCCGCTAAGTTCAGCTGCAAAATGCTGGCTATCTGCAGCGCTTCCACCATTTCCACAAATTAAAATTTTCCCACCACTTTTCAAGCACACTTTTAACTCTTGAGCAACCATAGCAATTTGCTCTTTTAAACTCAAACTTTGTTCTAAAGTTTTTTGATGTTGAATAAATTCCTTTTCGATTTTATTTATCATTTGCAATCCTATTAATTATATTGGTAGTGCTAAATCCATCTTCAAAGTCGATCAATTCTACTTTTTTTACTAAATTTGAACCCACTACCTCTTTGTCTTTATAATCAGCTCCCTTAACTAGCACATCAGGTTTTAAAAACTCTATCAATTCATAAGGAGTATCCTCATCAAAAATCACTACATAATCTACAAAATACATGCTCGCAAGCATACATGCACGTTGAAACTCTAAATTTATAGGTCTTGAATTTCCTTTTAGTCTTTTTACGCTTTCATCTGAATTTAAACCTACAACTAAGATATCTCCTAATTTTTTAGCTTTTTCAAGATATTTTATATGACCATAATGCATAATATCAAAACACCCGTTGGTAAAAACTACTTTTTGATCTTGTAGCAATTTTACAAGCTCTTCTTTGCTTTTAATTTTATCTTCAAAAGAAGCTTTTTTGAGGTTTTTTATCTCTTCTAAACTTACACTCACACTTCCTACTTTTGCTACCACAACAGCTGCTGCATCATTTGCTAGCTCGCACGCTTTTACAATATCAACTTTTAAAGCCAAAGTATAAGCAAGCATAGCTATAACACTATCTCCAGCTCCTGTTACATCATAAACCTCCAAGGCTTTTGCAGGGATAATATGTAATTTTTCATCAAAAAGTGCTATTCCTTCTTCAGATAAAGTTATAATAGAATAAGCTAAATTTAAATCATCTTTTAATTTTTTCAAAGCTTTTTCTAAATTATCAATTTTTTCTACACCCAAAGCTTGAATAGCTTCTTTTTTATTTGGAGTTAGCAAGGTTGCATTTTGATATTTGCTAAAATCACTTCCTTTTGGATCAATCAAAATAGGTAAATTTAAAGTATTTGCATGCTCTATCAAAGCTTTTGTTACTTTTGAAGTTAAAATCCCTTTGGCATAATCACTCAAAACAATCGCATCATAATCTTTTGCGATTTTTTTATACTCTTGAATAATTTCATCTTCTAATTTAGTATCAAAATCATTCTCATCATCAAGCCTTAAAACTTGCTGAGAATGTGATAAAACTCTGCTTTTAAGAGGGGTTTTTCTATCTTTTTCTACTAATAATTTTGCATTTAAATTCTCTTTTAAAAATCTTCCACTCTCATCATCACCCACAAGTCCTAGAGCAAAAACCTCAGCGCCAAGACTTTTTAAATTTGCATATACATTGCCAGCTCCACCTAGTCTTTTATCTTCTTTTTGTGATTTCATCACCATTACAGGAGCTTCTGGAGAAATTCTAGTACAATCACACCATATATAATGATCCACCATAAAATCCCCAACAACTAAAATTTTTGGCTTTTTAGAACTTAAAAAATCAAGCATTTACTTCCTTTTCATAAAGCCTTTTAATCTCATCTAAATAATCTTTTATCCCCTCTTCAAGACTAAATTTAGCTTTATATGAAAAACTCTCATCTAATTTTGCTTGAGTATGAAATTGATAAGCGTTTTTATAAGGATTAGGAATATACTCACAAGGATAATTAGTGTTTAATTCTTTTTGTAAAATATCAACTATATCTTGAAAAGTTCTTGCCTTACCTGTAGCTACATTATAAATTCCGCTTTTTGCTTCTAAAGCTTGCAAATTTGCACTCACAACATCTTTAATATATACAAAATCACGATAAATTTGATCACTTCCTTCAAACAAACGCGGACTTTTACCCGCTAAAATTTGATGTCCAAATTGCAAAATCATAGAAGCAGTGCTATTTTTAAAAAATTCTCCCTTGCCATATACATTAAAATATCTAAGCCCGACTATATGCATTTTATCAAAGTATTTTTTTGCTAATTTATCCATCATTAATTTTGAAAATGCGTAAGGATTTTTAGGGGCTTCACTTAAATTTACAGTTTGTGGGCTTGGAGCATCTCCATAAACTGAAGCTGAACTTGCATAGATTAGTTTTGCATTAAGCTCCAAAGCAAGTTCTATAAAATCTTTAAAAGTGTTTAAATTAGTCTTTAAAACTTTGTTTTGATCATAAACAGTTGTATCTGAAATTGCAGCCTTATGAAAGATCGCATCGGGTTCAAAATCTTTTACAACCTTTAAAGTTTTTTCATCGTTAATATCACCCACATAAAGCTCACCTTCAAAATCTAAAATATTTTTAAAATGGCCAAAGCTTTCTAAATTTCCATTTTCAAAAGTAGCACTTGAGCGCATTTTATCTACAATCAAAACTTCATGTTTGTCTTGAAGTTCTAAAGCAAGTGCAGAGCCTATAAAACCTGCTCCACCCGTTATCACTATTTTCATTTTCTATCCTTTAAATAATGCAAAAGTTCTTTTAAATTTTTAAAGACCTTATAGTTTTTATCATCATTATAATTTTTATTAATCAAAAATAGATTTTTTACACCAGCATTAATTCCAGCTTGCATATCGCTTAAATTATCCCCTATAAAAAAAGATTGTGAAAAATCTATATCAAATTCTTGTTGTGCTTTTAAAAGCATGCCAGGTTTTGGCTTACGACATTCACAATTTTCTAAATGCGGGCAGTGATAAATTTTTTCTATTCTAATGTTTCTTTTTAAAAACTTATCCAACATATATGAACTTAAAATTTCAAAATCTTTTTCACTATAATAAGCTCTTGCAATGCCTGATTGATTAGTAGCTACAAAAATTAAAAAATTTTGCTTTTGAAAAAATTCGCAAAGTTCAAAAATACCATCACAAAATTCAAAATCACTGATCTTGTGAACATATTTTTTATCTATATTAATAATCCCATCTCTATCTAAAAATAACGCCCTTGTTTTCATAAAAAAATTATAATGTATTTTTATTAAGATTTTTATAATTTATCAAGTAAAAAAGTTTTTTAAGCGACTTTAAATAAAAAAAGTTTATAATTCAAAACATTTTATTTTCAATTTATATAGGAGTGATACAATGAAAAAGCTACTTGTGTTATCAGCTTTAGCATGTCTTGGTGTTTCAGCTTTTGCTGCAGATGGTGCTACACTTTACAAAAAATGTGCAGTATGTCATGGTGCTAAAGCAGATAAAGTTTATCTTAACAAAGTTCCTGCTTTAAATTCTTTAACTGCTGCTGAAAGATTGCAATACATGAAAGACTATGCAGCAGGTAAAAGAAACGCTTATGGTCAAGGTGCTATCATGAAAATCAACCTTAAAGGTTTAACAGAAGCAGATTTCAAAGCAATTGAAGAATATATCGAAAGCTTAAAAAAATAATTTAACAGCCTTTATGGCTGTTTTTTGTTCTTTTCTAAAGCCTCTTTTTTTCTTTTTTCTAAAATCACCGCATCATTTAAAGCTTCTTCACTATCATTTAAAGTAGTAAATTTATAATCATCATCAAATTGTTTATTCTTTATACCCCAAAGCAAAGCACAAATCGCCAAAAACAAAGCAACCAAAGAAACGCCTATCATCATCATTAAAACACCGTTCATTTTTTAATCCTTAAAGCATTTAAAATCACTATTATACTACTAAAAGACATTGATAAAGCCGCGATTAAGGGATTAATCAAACCAAAAAAAGCTAAAGGCATGCTCAAGGCATTATAAAATAAAGAAAAAGCCAAATTTTGTTTAATAATTTGATAAGTTTTTTTAGCTATTTGTATGGCTTTTTGTAGGCTTTTTAGGTCATTTTTTAACAATATAATATCACTATTTTCCATAGCAAGTTCAGAACCTTCTTTTAAAGAAACCCCAACACCTGCATAAGAAAGTGCTAAAGCATCATTTACTCCATCTCCTACCATTAAAACCTTACCTGTTTGATTTAAATTAGCTATTATTTGCATTTTATCTTCTGGCATACACGAGGCTTTGAAATTATTTATTTTTAATTTTTCAGCCACCTTACTCACAGCAGATAAATTATCACCACTTAACATATAAATTTGCATTTTACATTCTTTCATAAATCCAATCAACTCTTCAGAGCTTTCTCTTATGCTATCTTCTAACTCAAAAACTGCTAATATGATTTTATTTTTAGCAAATATAAAATGCGTGGTTTGAAATTCTTGTACTTGCATATGATTTTCTTCGAAAAATTTCTCATTTCCTCCCAAAAATTCATCTTTACCCAAAAAGGCTTTATAACCTCTTGCTTGAAAATTTTGAACTTTTTCAAATTCTATTCTGCCATCGATTTTTTCATCTAAAAATTTCAAAATGCTTTTAGCCACTGGGTGGTTAGTTAGGTGTAAGAAATTTAATAACTCATTTTTATCCAAACTCTCATCCAAAAAGCTTTTTTTAACTTCTAAGCTAGCCTTTGTTAAAACCCCTGTTTTATCAAAAACAACCACATTACACTTGCTCAAATCCTCCACAACACCTGCTTCTTTAAATAAAATTTTTTCTTTCAAACCAGCACTAATTGCTACTAAAGAACTCACCGGAGTAGCCAAAGCTAAAGCACATGGGCAAGCTATAATTAACACAGAAACCATGCGTATCATAGCCTCTTCAAAACCCAAATTTAACACAAAAAAAGTAAAAGCAAAGCAAAGTAAAGCACAAGTTAAAATAATAGGTGAAAAATACTTACTTACTTGCTGTACCATTTTTTCTATTTTGGCTTTTTTTGAACTGGAGTTTTCAAGTAAATTAATAATCCTAGCTAATTTAGAATCCTTATAAAGTGCATTTGCCCTATATAAAGCATTCCCGCTTAAAACCAAAGAAGCAGAATAAATCATATCATCTTTTTGCACATCAAGTGGTAAACTCTCTCCACTTAAACTAGACATATCCAAGCTAATATTACCACTAACACACACTCCATCTATTAAAATTCTATCGCCTTCTTTTAATTCTATAATATCTCCTATTTGTACTTCTTCTACATCGATATTTTCTATTTTGTCATTTTTTAAAACCCTTACTTCACTACTTAAAAACGATCGTAAATGATCAAGCGTATCAAGGGCTTTTTTCTTACTTAAAAGCTCTAAGTACTTTCCTATAAAAACAAAACAAATAATCATCGCCACAGAATCAAAATACACTTGCGAAGCTCTTGAAAACATTGCCCATATTGAATATATATAAGCTAAACTTGCCCCACTAATTACCAAAGTATCCATATTAACACTTTTAAATTTCAAAGCATAATAGGCATTTTTATAAAAGATTGAGCCTGTATAAAAAAGCACAGGAGTACAAAGTAAAAATTCAGCAAAATGTAAAATATCCTTAGTATCAGCTTCCATGCCACTAAAAAATCCAGCATACTTGGCTACAGATATCCACATGATATTCATCACACAGGCTATGGCAACTATTAATTTTGCATAAAAATCTCTTTTAGTTTGAGTTGCTCTTTGTTCATTCTTTGTAGGCAAATACACACTAGCTTTATAACCAATACTTTCTATGCTTTGGATAATTTTTGCTAAATTTATACTTTTTTCATCAAAAACAATTCTAGCTTTATGAGTAATAGAATTAATATCAACTTCTATCACTCCTTCACTTTTAATGAGAATTTTTTCATTAAGCCAAACACAGGCAGCACAATGAATTTCTTCTATAAGTAAAAAAATCTCACTAAAACCTTCTTTGGTTTGTTGTATGTATTTTTCATAATCTTTAACATTATGTTCTATTATGGCAGGAGTTAGGGTTTGATTGCCAAGTTTTTCATAAAATTCTTCCAAGTTATTTTCTTGTAAAATCTCATAAACACTTTCACAGCCTTTACAACAAAAATAATTTCCATTTTTTTCTATCATTTGATCTTGTCTGAAACTTAATTGGCAGTGTTTACATTTCATCTTATACTTTCTTCAATAATTTTTTACAATATTTTATCATTTTTTTAAAATCGCTATTTTAAAAATTATTTACAAAGCTATATTATAATTTTAAAAATTTGACAAAGAAGCATTTTTTTGAATAAAATCTCTTATTCATTATTAAATACTACATTTTCTACATTTTAGAGGATATATGGAAAATACAAAAGAAAAAAAACAACATCAAAGAACACACATTCCAGTGGAAGGTTATAAGATAGAAGATTTAAAGTTGCTTGATCTAGAAAGCTTAGTTAAAATTGCTAATGAAGCAGAAATAGAAAACCCAAGAGAATTTAGAAGACAAGATCTTATTTTTGAAATTCTAAAAGCACAAACCAAAAAAGGTGGTTTTATACTCTTTACAGGAATTTTAGAAATTTCACCTGAAGGCTATGGCTTTTTGCGTGGAATGGATTCAAATTTAAGCGATAGTGTAAATGATGCTTATGTGTCAAACTCACAAATTCGCAAATTTGCTCTGCGTGTTGGAGATATAGTTACTGGTCAAGTTAGAGAACCAAAAGATCAAGAAAAATACTATGCTTTGTTAAAAATCGAAGCAATTAATTATCTTCCATTAAAAGAAGCTAGAGAAAGACCTTTATTTGACAATCTTACTCCAATTTTTCCAACTGAAAAAATCAAATTAGAATACGATCCTTTAAAACTTACAGGTAGAATGCTTGACTTATTTGCCCCTATAGGAAAAGGCCAAAGAAGCTTAATCGTAGCACCTCCAAGAACTGGTAAAACTGAGCTAATGAAAGAATTAGCTACTGCTATTGCCAAAAATCACCCAGAGGCTCATTTGATTGTGCTTTTGGTAGATGAGCGCCCTGAAGAAGTTACAGATATGCAAAGATGTGTCAAAGGCGAAGTTTTTAGCTCAACTTTTGACTTACCTGCTTATAATCATGTTAGGGTAGCTGAACTTGTTATAGAAAAAGCAAAAAGGATGGTAGAAACAGGTAAAGATGTCATTATTTTGCTTGATTCTATTACAAGATTAGCAAGAGCTTATAATACCGCTACGCCAAGTAGTGGTAAGGTTTTAAGCGGTGGGGTTGATGCAAATGCCTTGCATAAACCAAAACGCTTTTTTGGTGCAGCTAGAAATATAGAGCATGGTGGCTCATTAACCATTATAGCAACTGCTTTGATAGAAACAGGCTCAAGAATGGATGAAGTAATTTTTGAAGAATTTAAAGGAACGGGAAATAGTGAAATCGTTCTTGATAGAAATATTTCAGATAGAAGAATTTATCCTGCAATTAACATCATAAAATCAGGTACTAGAAAAGAAGAATTGCTCCAAGGTGTTGAAAAGCTTCAAAAAATTTGGGCAATTAGATCAGCTATTTCACAAATGGATGACATAGAAGCTTTAAAATTCTTATACTCTAAAATGCTAAAAACCAAAAGCAATGAAGAGTTATTATCTATCATGAATGAGTAGCAATGCTTCAAGCTCTTGCTGTTAAATACAGACCAAAAAATTTCAATGAGCTTGTAGGGCAAAATACTGTTTCTACAAGCTTAAAATATGCTCTTGAAAATAACCGTTTAGCACACGCTTACTTATTCTCAGGGTTACGCGGAAGCGGAAAGACTTCAAGTGCAAGAATTTTTTCAAGAGCTCTAGTATGCGAAAATGGACCAAGTGCTAATCCTTGTGGAGAATGCTCTCAATGTTTATCTTCACTCACTGGCTCTAATATAGACATTATAGAAATGGATGCTGCAAGCCATAGAAGCTTAGAAGACATTCAAGAGCTTATCGAGCAAGTCAAATACGCTCCATCTTTAGCTAGGTTTAAAATTTTTATTATCGATGAAGTGCATATGCTCACCCCACAAGCAGCAAATGCCTTGCTTAAAACCTTAGAAGAGCCACCAAGTTACGTAAAATTTATACTAGCAACAACCGATCCTTTAAAACTTCCTGCCACAGTTCTTTCAAGAACGCAGCATTTTAGATTTAAGCAAATTTCTACCCATGATATCTTAAATCATCTTGAGTGGATTTTGGAAAAAGAAAATATCAACTATGAAAAAGAAGCTTTAAAACTCATTGCAAGAAGCGGAAACGGATCTTTAAGAGATACCCTAACCTTACTAGATCAAGCCATAGTGTATTGTCAAAATGATATACAAACACAAAAAATCACTGCTATGCTAGGCTTTTTAGATCCAGCTAAAATTGAAGAATTTTATCAAGCCATTTTATCCAATGATAAAGATAAAGTTCTTGAGTTTTTAAAAGAATTTGAAGATTATGAGGCAAGTAATGTCATTGATGAGATGATATTTTTTCTAAAAGAAGCATTTTTTGCCAAAAATCATCTTTTTTCTATGCTAATTTATGAAAGATTTTTTAGAATTCTTTCACGCGCTAAGACTATGTTAAATTCTAGCGATGATGATAGCTTTGTGCTTTGTGTTATGGCTTTCATGCTTATAGAAGCAACTTATCTAAAAAGCATTGATGAGGCTATTAAAAGTTCAAAACAAGATAGCATGCCAAATCCAAAACAACAAGAAATTCCTTCTATTCAACAAACCCCTAAAGAAGAAAAACTTAGTCCTTATGAAAATCTCTTAAAAGCAATATATAAAAGAGATTATGACTTAGCTGAAGTTTTCAAAAAAACGACACAGTTTGTTTCTTTTGAAGATGACATTTTAAGCATTAGCTCGCATGCTAAAGATGATGATAGAATGGTTTTAAACAATGGTTTTAAATTAATCAAAACATTGCTTCATGAGATTTTTGGAGAAAAAGCACAAATTAAAATCCAAAAAATAGAAACCATAGATACTCAAAAGCTGCAAGATATATTCAAAACTCCCATAAAACAAGAAGTAAAAAGCGCTCCAAATTTAAATGAGCATTTTGAAAATTTTAAAAAAGACGCTAAAAAATACGATCCTAAAGACGAAACCAAAGAAGCTCTTAACAAACTCTTTGGTTCTCCGACAATACAAAATTAAAAACTACCATTGATTGAAATATAAATTCTTCTTCCTTCTTCTATACGGTTATAAGTATTTACCCAAACATCTTTGCCATCGCTCTTATAAGATTCCCAATCATTTGTAAAACTTTTATCAAAAAGATTATAAATTGCTGCATTAATATTCCAATTTTTATTGATATCATAACGCACACCCATAGAAGCTAAAAAGACATCTTGATAATATTCTCTATTAATATTTGTATCACCCATATAACGATCTATTTGCCACTCGCCTTTTACCCATGGAGTAAATTTATTAAAGATATTATAACTTGCTTTTAACATGATGTTGTGTTTTAAACTATCAATCTCTGGCTTTCCTATCACAGCCTTATCTTGTGCATCTTTTACTTCACTATCAAGATAAGTATAAGCTAAATCTAGATTTAAATGTTCTATAGGAGTAATCCCTGCTCCAAGCTCTATGCCTTTGTATTCAACCTTGCCAAGATTTACATCCTTATAACATTTATAAGCTCCACAAGTACCAACACCTGGTATCATATCATCTTTTTTAAATTCTTGTTCTGAGATTTTATCTTTAAAATTTGTCAAAAACCCGGTTGCTGAAATATAAAATAAGTCATTATTGTAAACAGCGGCTAATTCATAATTAAGCGATGTTTCTTCTTTTAGATTTGGATTTCCATACATAGGATATTTACCCTGTCCACTATAATTATAAGCACCTGCTATCAATCTATTAGCATATGGAGTTCTAAAACCCGTTGAAACACCGCCCTTTAAAGTAAGCTCGCTAGTAGGATTATAAACTAAATAAGCTCTTGGTGAAATATTATTTCCAAAAATTTCATGATGATTATACCTTGCACCGAAAGTAAATCTTAAATCATCTCTTATACTATACTCATCCTCTGCAAAAAAAGCTAATAAATACTGATCAAAATTCGTTGGGTTAGCGATTTTATCTTGCATTTTTTCAAGTCTATATTCACCACCCACGCTTAAAATATGACTTTGGCCTAAAGGAATAACTGATCTTGTATCTACAATAATATCTTCAGCAACTATATCTCTATTTTGCCCTAAAAATGGCTGATTAGATAAACCAATAACCTCTCTCCCATCATTACTTACACGGTTATACTGCAAGGTAGAAGTAATCGAAAAATCTTCATACACACCCTCATGACTTAGGTAAGTTACCAACTTATCTACTTGCATAGTATCTTTATAGCCACCCTTTAACGAACCTGCGTCGTCTCCAGGCACAGTTAAATCACCTATTTGACCTCTATTATTATCATAGTGATTTCTTGAAAAATCAATATCAAATATCAAGGTATTATAATCATCTACTAAGTAATTTAGCCTAGTTCCTAAATTAAAATTATTAGCTTTTGTAGGACTTTGTTCCTTTTTTGCTTCGATTTCTTTTCCACCACCATCTCTATATTTTATATTAGATTGCTCCCTATAAAATTCTCTAAAACGCAAAGTAAGTCCCAAACGATTATTCATCAATGGACCACTTGAATATATACTTGTACCATAAGTATTACCCCATTCTTTATGTGCATTAAAAATACTATCTAAACTAACTGATGTTTCCCATTTATCGCTTACTTTTTTTGTGATGATATTCACAACACCACCTAAAGCTTCAGAGCCATATAAAGTACTCATTGGTCCTTTTATCACTTCTATTCTTTCTATGCTAGAAATTGGAGGCAGAAATGAATTTGAAATTTCATTAAAACCATTAGGCCCTACTTCTCCGCCTATCCCTTGTCGCCGTCCATCGATTAAAATTAAAGTATATCCAGTAATACCTCTCATGGTAATGTTATAAGATCCAGTTTTTCCTTTGCTAGCAAATAAATCCACACCAGGAATATCAGCAATAGCTTCGGCAACATCTCTATAAGGCTTACTTTCTAAATCTTTTTTGCTAATCACATTTATAGTAGCAGGGGCTTCTTTAATATCTTGAGAAAAACCAGAAGCGCTTACTATGGAGCTATCTAATAAAACTTCTTGCGATAAAGCATTGCAGACCAAAAAACTAGCAACACAAAACGATAAACAATGTTTTTTCATTATTTCCTTTCTTATAAATATATTTTCAAAACTGGAATATTATGATAATAATTATTAATTTAAAATAAATTTATTGTATCAATTATGATAATTGTTATTAATAAAAAATTTAATTTTTAGTAATATAATCACAAAAAAATAAAACGAGGATAAGATGGAATTTTTAAAAACTTACATTGACTTAATTATATTTATTGTTTTAGGAATAATGGCATTTATTGCTATATGGTGCACTATAGAACGTATATTGTTTTTTAGAAAAATTAAGCTAAATGATTATCAATGTCAAGAAAAATTTGATGATGCAATTAGTGAAAATCTCACCATGCTTTATATCATTTACACTAATGCTCCTTATGTAGGACTTTTGGGAACTGTAGTGGGGATTATGATTACATTTTACGACATGGGTGCAAGCGGGAATATTGATGTTAAATCTATTGTTATTGGTTTATCGCTAGCTTTAAAAGCTACAGCATTAGGAATTTTAGTTGCTATCCCTTCTTTGATGGTTTATAATGGATTACTTAGGAAAATATCAACCTTGAGTAATGCATATCGTATTTTTAAGGATAAAAATGCTTAAATTACCAAAAAATGAGGGTTTAAACATCATTCCTTTTATAGACATAATGCTTGTTTTACTAGCTATTATTTTAAGCATATCCACTTTTATCGCGCATGGTGAAATCAAAATCAATCTACCTCAAAGTGAAAATTCAAATTCCATAAACGAAAATAAAGACAAAGTGAGTATTTTAATCAATAAAGAAAATGAATTTTATATCGATGGAAAAACAGCTTCCTTAGAAGAAATAAAAGCAAAATTTGACACTATAGATTCTAAAACATTAGTAGAGTTAAAAAGTGATAAAGAAGCAAAATTTGAAAGTTTTGTAAAAATTATTGATATTTTAAAAAATAAAAATCATGAAAATTTTCAAATTTTAACAGAGCAAAAAAGATGAAAACATTTATAAACAATCATAAAAATCAGTCATTTTTTATTACTTTATTTCTCTTTTTGCCTTTATTTTTTATTTTTATTTATACTAAGAATTTTTTACATATACAACATAGCGCTTCAAAAGAAGAAAAATTTAATATAGCCATAAAACAATTTTTACAAGATTCCCCTAAAGTAAAAACCGAACAGCCTAAACAAGAAAAAATAAAAAAGCCAGAACAAACAAAAGAAAAAGCTATCATTCAATCTAAAAAAACAAACACTTTAACCAATACCAAGGCAATAAATCAATTAAATGAAAAAATAAAACCTCAAAAAACTATAGCACAAGAAAAAAACACTCCAATAACTTCTCAAGAAAGCATATCTTTAGCTAATAACAATGAGCTTTTAAAAGAAGTCAAACAAGCTATAGATGAAGCTTTAATCTATCCTAGGCAAGCTAAAAAAATGCGAATGAGTGGCGAAATTTTAGTAGAATTCACATGGACTAAAGATAAAAATCTATTAAACTTAAAAATATTAAAACCATCAAAATATAAATTATTAAACGATAGTGCTTTAGAAACTATACGTATAGCGTCTAAGAATTTTCCACAATATGAAAAAACTTTTCATATAAGAATACCATTAATATATAAAATAAGCTAAGCAAAATTGCTTAGTTTGTCTTGACTAAATTATGACCTTTATAGATCCCATAAATTTTATAGTCTCCATTTTTAAGCATTAAAACTACAGGATATTCTTCTTCATAACCTTGCTCCATTCCAGGACTTCCCTGAGGCATACCAGGAGCAGAAATACCTATAACATCTTCAGGTTTATTTTTCAAAAGCCAAGCAACTGCATCTTCAGGCACATGCCCTTCTATAACATAACCATCAATTACGCCAGTATGGCAACTTTGATACATAGGCTGAATATTCATTTTTTCTTTTATTTTTAAAAAATCATCGCTTTTGTGTATTTGCACTTTATAACCTTTATCTTTCATATAATTAGCCCAAAAATCACAGCATCCACAAGTAGGACTTTCATAAATATTTAATAATTTCTCATTAGCCAATAAAGTTGCAAAACCCAGTGATAAAGTTAAAAATAATTTTTTCATATATCCTCCAAAAAAACAAAAAGATAAAATACATTATAAAAATTAATATTTTTTATAAAACCAATAATTTTTATTTTAAAATCTATAAAAATACACTCTTATTTCACTCGCAAATACTTATTCTTTACCTACAACTAAAACCCAAGCTATATACCAAATAAAACATTCAATGAATAATTTCAAATCAAATTTATAAACTCTATTAAAAACTTAAACCAAAATTTGTTATAAATATTTCAAATTTAAATCAACCAAATCACCCCCCCCCCAACCCACCAAATAACAATTCAATAACCAACCACACAAATCTAGGCCATAAGAAACAACCCATAAAACCATAAAAATTCAAAAATAAAATAGAATAACTAATAAATAGCAAAAACAACACATAAAACTAAATTTTATAAAATAATAAAAAAATAAACAACTAAAAATAAGAATTAAAGCCCATCTGTAGTCAATAACCAAGCTGACTAAACCACTAAATAAAAACAATAAAAAATAAAACAATAACCCCCAACCACCAAATAACAATTCAATAACCAACAACACAAATCTAAGCCATAATAAACAGCTAAAAAACTAAATATTTAATTCTTAATAAATATTATATCTAACCATATACTAAAATAAATACAACCATCCGACCACCCAAAAACCAAAAGTTAAGTCATTAAAACTCATAAAAAACAAAAAAACTATAAATAACTAAGAGCCATAAAGAAATATAAGAAATATAAGAAATATAAGAAATATAAGAAATATAAGAAATATAAGAAATATAAGAAATATAAGAAATATAAGAAATATAAGAAATATAAGAAATATAAGAAATATAAGAAATATAAGAAAAATTTAAAAATAAAAATCAATAATAAGTAAAAAAATAAACTAAACCAAGGATTAGGACAATAAATAATCAAATAGCATATAAAACCATAAAAATTCAAAAATAAAATAGAATAACTAATAAATAGCAAAAACAACGCATAAAACCAAATTTTATAAAATAA
>NZ_JAKMQS010000010.1:0-74722 GCF_025771685.1 Campylobacter sp. IFREMER_LSEM_CL2194 | reverse complement strand
ATTGAAGTAAGTAATAAATGGTGGATTTAGCAGGACTCGAACCTGCGACCAACCGGTTATGAGCCGGTTGCTCTAACCAACTGAGCTATAAATCCGCCAGAAGTTAAAATAAAAATGTTATTATATCTTTATTTCCTTAATTTAAATTTAGAATTTTATTTTTACTGCTTTTTCTATTGCTAAATATCTAAAAGTTATTAAATTTTGTAAAATTCCAAAGAAAATCATAAAAGTAGCAAAAGAACTTCCCCCATGACTAAAAAATGGCATAGGTATACCAACAACAGGAGCAAAACCTATGGTCATCGATATATTTACTGCTACATATATGAAAATAAATAAAGCAATGCAATTTGTCACTACTCTTGTAAAATAATCATCTTTGAGCTTATAATTTAAACTCAATAAATGAAAAATGAGTAAGGTATAAAGCAATATGATTACAACCGCACCGATAAAACCAAATCTTTCAGACAAATATGCAAAGATAAAATCACTCGTAGAAATAGGTAAAAATTTAAAATGTGTTTGTGTAGCTTCATCGGCCTTTTTTCCGCTCAAACCACCGCTCCCTATTGCAATGATGGATTGTTTTACATGGTAACTTGGCTCTTCAGCTAAGAAATCATGAATTCTTTGTTTTTGATAAGGTTTTAAAAAATCACTATAAATAATAGGCGAAGCTATAGCTATAGCTAAAAAAATACTAAGCCAAATTTTATAATTTACCCCTATGATAAAAAGTGTTCCAAAGCCCACTATTAAAAGCACTAAAGCTGTTCCTAAATCAGGTTCTCCTGCTATAAGTAAAAATGGAAGTAAAATATAAAAACTTAGCTTTAAAAATTGTTTTAAACCATAGCCATTATGAGGTGGTGGGTTTTGATAAATCAAATAAGCTAGCATTAAAATAAAAGAGGGTTTGAAAATTTCAGAAGGTTGTATGGTAAAATGCGTAAAAGGTATCTCAAGCCATCTTCTAGCTCCAAGTTTTTCAACACCAAAAATATCCACACTCAAAAGCAAAGCTATATTAATCCAATATAGTACAGGTATAAGCCACATTAATCTTCTTAAAGGTAAAAAGAAAAAAAATGCAAATCCTGCAAAACCTACTAAAGTATAGATAAATTGCTTTTCAGCTAAGCGTGTATTTGCTTCATAAATTAAAAGAAAAGATATAGCTATGATAGGTAACACTAAAAGAGGTTGAACAAAATCAAAATGCGTTAGAATTCTTCTATCAAGTTTTATCAAAGCTAACCTTTTTTACAAAATATTGTGTAATTATATGCTAAAATTGCAAATTTTATCACAAGGAAATATAATATGCTAAAAATTTCATCACTTTGTGAAGAAAGATTGGATATTTTTTTATCAGATATACTTAAGCAAAGTCGTTCGCAAGTTACTAAACTTATCAAAGAAAACTGCATATATATTAATGAAAAATTAGAAAATAAAAGTTCTAAAAAAATAAAACAAAAAGATGAAATAAGTATCTTTTTACCTTTAGTAAAAGAAGCCAAAGAAAGCTACACGCCTGAGTTTGATATAGAAATTTTATATGAAGATGATGATGTTTTAGTTTTAAACAAAGCTCCTAATGTTGTCGTGCATGGTGCAAGTAGCGTTAAAGAAGCGACTTTGGTGGATTGGCTTTTACATAAGGGCTATGCTTTATCAAATTTAAATGGAGAGCATAGAGCAGGGCTTGTGCATAGACTTGATAAAGGCACAAGCGGAGCTATCATCATAGCTAAAAACAATCAAGCACATCAATTTTTAGCAAATCAGCTTTTAGATAAAAGTATGGGAAGATTTTATCTTGCTTTGAGTGAATTGCCTTTGAAAAATGATAAAATGAGTAATGAAAAAGCCATTATGCGTTGTCCTAATAATAGGCTTAAAAAAATTACTACAAATACTAAAAATTATTTAGCAAAAAATGCAAAAACAGATTTTATAAATTTATTAAGTGCTAAAAACTGCTCTTTAATAGCTGCTAAATTATATACAGGAAGAACCCATCAAATCAGGGTGCATTTGGCAGATTTTAATCGCTATATTTTAGGAGATGAATTATACGGATATAAAGGAAAAATAAAGTATAATAGAGTAATGCTTCATGCGTATTTGATTTATTTTATTCATCCTAGGACTAAAGAGTTAATGTTTATAAAAGCTCCTATGTTTGATGATTTTTATCAAATTTTAAAAGAAAATTTTACACAAGGAGAGATAGATGAAAAAACTTCACTGGATTATCTTAAGTTCTGCTTTGGCTTTTAGTGCTTGTAGTACAACTATGAGTTCGCCTCAAATTGCTCAAGTAAATGATACTTTACCAAAAATTTCAAATATTAAAAGTATAAGTGATATTACAAGCATAGCTTTTGAATGGGAACCTTTGTATGATCAAAATATAGCAGGCTATTACATTTATAGAGCAAATGCAGCTGGTGCACCTATGGAGCTTATAGCAAAAATTAAAAATAAATTTCAAACTCATTATACTGATACAAATTTAGAGCCAAATACAAGATATTATTATTCTATGAAAACTTTTAATGAGCTTGGACAAGTTTCTCAAGATGGTGTAAGCATAGAAGCTTTTACCAATAGAGTGATTGATCCAGTGCCTTTTGTGCAAGCTATTGTGGGTTTGCCAAATCGTGTAAAAATAGTTTGGAGACCACACCCTGATGTAAGAGTAAATTCATACATCATTGAGCGTGCAAATATGAAAGATATGAAATTTAAAGAATTAACTAGGGTTAAAAATCGCTTAAGTGCTGAATATATAGATGATTCACTAAAGCCTGATGAGAGTTTTCAATATAGAATCATAGCTTTAACTTATGATGGTATTAAAAGTACTCCAAGTAAAATAGTAGAATCAACCACCAAAGCACTTCCTCCTATGGTAAGTAATTTGCAAGCAAGTAAAGACGCGCCAAGAAAAATCATTTTAACTTGGGATAAAATTGACTATGCTGATTTTGCTTATTATAAAATTTATTCTAGTTCAACTACCTTTTTACCTTTTAGCGTGGTAGCTAAAACTTCTGAAAATACTTATGAAGATGTAGTTAAAGGTGTGGCTGAAAAAAGATATTATAAAGTGAGTATGGTCGATAAAGATGGCTTGGAAAGTCCTATAGCAAGTGAGCCTGTAGAAGGTATTACCTTAGGGGCACCATTAGCACCAAGTATTATTTTATGTGCTGTTGAAGATGATGGTATTAGAGTTGAATGGGTTGATAATGACGATAGAGCTAAAGAATACATAGTTAAACGAAGTGGAGGTGGAAGTAATGCTGTGTTTAAGGAGATTAAATCTAAACAATTAAAAGACATCACAGCTGTTCCTGGAAAAGTATATAGTTATGAAGTTATAGCTATTGATGCAAATGGTATAGAATCAAAAGCTTCTGATAAATTTACAGCGGTGAAATAATGCCAAATTTTAAGTGTAAAATTCTAAAAGAAATTCAACTTCCTTTTGAAAAAGATGGGGTTGAATTCTTATGGCTTGCTAAAGGTGAAAATGTAGACTTGCTTTTTACGCGTATAAAGCAAGAAAACTTTTTTTTGCAAATTAAAAAAGATGAAAAAAAACAAGAATGGCTTATTAAAGGTGAAAAACACACTAAGCCTTCACAAATTGGATATTTGCAAAAAGCCTTACTTGTGTTTAAAGAAAATTTCACTCAAGATGTAGTCTGTGAAGCTGTGGCGTTAAAACATACAAGGTTAATCCAAAAAACACCTTTAATTGTTAATGATTTAAAAGAATTGCTAGAGCAAATAAAAAACAAAAAGCAAATTTTTATTGAAATAGGTTTTGGAAGTGGTAGGCATTTACTTTATCAAGCAAGATCGAATCCTGATGTTTTGATTATAGGTATAGAAATTTACACCCCTGCGTTAGAGCAAGTAGCTAAACTTGCCTTAAGTGAAAACTTAAATAATGTTTTATTAATAGAAACCGATGCAAGATTATTATTAAGCGTACTTGAATCTAACTTGGTAGATAAAATCTTTTTGCATTTTCCTGTTCCTTGGGATAAAAAGCCTCATCGTAGGGTAGTCGGTTTAAATTTTGCAAATGAATGCGCTAGAGTTTTAAAAGAAAATGGGCAATTTGAACTTAGAACAGATAGTTTTTTGTATTTTGATTTTACTTTAGAAACTTTTTTAACTTTTTCGCATTTAAAAGCTTTAATCAAAAAAAATGAAAATTTAGAAATTTCAAGCAAATACGAAGATCGCTGGAAAAGACAAAATAAAGATATATATGATTTAATCATTAGTGGTTTTAGCAAGAGTGAAAGTTTAAGCAAGGATCAAAAATTTGCCATTGAAGATTTAAGATTAAACGCAGAAGAATTAGCTTGTATAAAAAAGAATTTTAAAAATGAAGTTTTTAAAGGTGAGGATTTTTTCTTGCATTTTGAAAAAATGTATATTAAGGATGATGGGTTTGTCATTAAAATAGCTTTTGGTGCTTTTTATAAGCCTGAGCATGTTTATATAGCTTTAAACGCACAAAAGATAGAATTTATTTTTGAACAGCCTTTTAAAACTAAAGAAAATTTAAAAGCTATAGAAAAATTAAGAGAAATATTGTATTCTTATATCAAATAATCATTTATAAAATAAATAAGGAAAAGCAGTGATGATAGAAGCTAAAAAGCTTTGTCTTGGTTATGATGAACTTGTTATAGAAAATGCTAGTTTTTCGCTAAAAGATAATGATTTTGTTTTTATTACAGGAAAAAGCGGTAGTGGAAAGTCAACTTTGTTAAAATCTTTTTATGGAGATTTAGAGCCAATAAGTGGGAATTTAAAAGTTTGTAATAATGATTTAGTGGATATTTCTAACGCTGAGCTTTTACAGCTTAGGCAAAAAATAGGAATTATTTTTCAAGATTATCGTTTAGTTCAAGAATTTAGTGTAGAAAAAAATGTAATGCTACCTTTGATGATTAAAGGTTATAGTAAGAATGTATGTAAAGAACAAGCCGCAAAGCTTTTAAAGCATGTAAATTTAACTTTCAAAGCTGATAAGAAGCCAGCTCAGCTTTCAGGTGGAGAGCAACAACGCGTGGCCATGGCAAGAGCTTTAGCACATAATCCAAAATTACTCTTATGTGATGAACCAACGGGAAATTTGGATGAGTATTCTTCAGATATTATATGGACTTTATTAAAATCAGCTAGAGAAATACTTGGAACTTGTGTGGTAGTTGTTACGCATAGAATTCCTACTAATTTAAGACTTGATTATCGTCGTTTTAATATAGAAAATGGGAGAATGAATGAAATCTTTTAAAAATCATCTTTCTTTAATATTTGCTTTAATGGTAATGATGTTTGCTTTTGAGTTTTTAATCATTACAAACAAAACTATAGAGCATTATGAAAAACTTTTAAATAAAGACTATAATATTATTTTAGTAGGTAAAACTCATTTAGATAAAAAAAGCATAGAAGATCAAGTAAGTCATTTTCAGTCTTTAGAAATTTTAAATCCAAATGAAATGATAGATAGGCTTAAAAATGATATATCAGCCAAAAATATAGAGGTTTTAAAGGCTACATTGCCAAAATTTTATACTTTAAAACTCAATAAACTTTTATCAGAAGATGAACTAAATACTTTAAAAGATAAGCTTTTAAAAAATCCTAATATTACTAAAGTAGAAACTTTTGCAAAAACGCATACAAAAATTTACAAACTTTTGGTTTTGGTGAAATTTTTATTATGGTTTTTCTTGTTTATTATAATATTGCTTAGCTTTGTATTATTGCTTAAGCAAATGAAAATTTGGCTTTTTGAACATACTCAAAGAGTAGAAATCATGTGTTTACTTGGAGCACCGTTTTGGTTTAGATCTTTTATGCTTTATAAGATTGTTTTTATTGATTGTTTTATAGCATTTTTATTGCTTGTATTATTTTTTACCCAAGTTTATGATCTTGAATCTATCAAGCTAGCCTTACAAAGTGTGGATATTAGCTTACCTAAGATAAGTATTTTCACACATTTGTTTTTGATTTTTTTAGCAATGCTTTGTGTTTGTTTTGCTTGTGTGAATTTTGTAATGTTTAAGGTTAGAAAATGAAAAAATGCTTTTTGCTTTTTTTGTTTTCTTTTTCTGTTTTATTTGCAAATGAAATTGCACAAAAACAAAAAGATATTAAAGAAAATGAACGTATAGTAAAGCAACTTTCTAAAAAGTTAGAGGATTTAGCAAGTGAAATTTTAGATAATGAAAAAAATCTAAAAAAAATCGCTTCAGAAATTAGCACTTTAACTTCAAAAACTTCTAAACTTGAAAGTTCAGTAAAAACTCAAATAAAAGCGCTAGAGCAACTCAATGCACAAAATAAAGATCTTTTGCAAAATAAAAACAAAATAGAAGGAAAGATTATTGATTTAATTGCTAAAGATTTTGCTTATGATTTGGCAATTCCTAAAAATTATATTGAAAGTGAAGATAGTATTATAGCTTTAGAATTAGTTGGGGTTTTGGATAAAATTTTCAAAGAAGAATTTTATCAAATTTCAAAAGATTATGAAAATATAAGTAAAAAAATAGAAGAAAAACAAACTCAAATTACCACAATCAATAATAATTTAAAAACCTATAAAGATCAAATCGATGAGCTTAAAAATCTTAGAAAAAAGCAAGAACAAGAAATAGCTAAGCAAAAAACAGATAAAGAAATTTATACTAGAAAACTTTCTAATTTACAAGCCCAACAGCAAGAATTAAGAAAAACACTTAATAAATTAAAAATTATCAAAGAAAAAGAAGAAGAAAAATTAGCACAAAAAAAAGAAGACAAAAAACCAAGCTCAAATGTTAAACAAGTAGGCTCAAGTTATCAAACAAGCAGTGTTAAGCGTTATAGCGGTCCTAAGACAATCGCTCCTTTAGAATCTTACACGGTAAAGCAAAAATTTGGAAATTATATTGATCCTATTTATAATATTAAAATTTATAATGAAAATGTGGTTTTAAAAAGTGACAGTGCTAATGCTGCAGTAAGAAATGTCTTAGATGGTAAAGTAGTTTTTGCAAAAGCAACTCCAACTTTAAAACAAGTTGTGATTGTTGAAAATAAAGATGGTATACATACTATTTATGCGCATTTAGATAAAATTGCACCTGGGGTTAAAGTGGGTAGAAATATCAAAAAAGGTTATATTATAGGTAGGGTTGAAAGTGATTTAACTTTTGAAGTAACACAAAAGAATTTTCATATCAATCCTTTAGAGATGATTAAATAAATTAGTTTTTTTTAATGCGAATTTTGATATAGTTTCAAATCAAAGGAGAAATTTAATGAACAATAAAAGAAAAAGAGTATTGGTTAAATTTTCTGGAGAAGCTTTGGCTGGAGAAAATGGGTTTGGTATAGAAAATTCTATTTTAAAATACATAGCTTCTGAAATAAAAAGCTTGATTAATGAAAATGTTGAAGTAGGTATAGTAATAGGCGGTGGAAATATCATTAGAGGGGTATCTGCTGCAAGAGATGGACTTATAAAAAGAACAAGTGGTGATCATATGGGTATGCTTGCTACTGTGATTAATTCTATAGCTATGCAAGAAGCATTAGAAAGCGCTGGACTTGATGTAAGGGTTCAAAGCGCTATTCAAATGGAAGCGTTTTGTGAAACTTATATCATGAGAAGAGCACATAGACACTTAGAAAAAGGACGTATAGTTATTTTTGCTTGTGGTACGGGTAATCCTTATTTTACTACAGATACTGCTGCGACTTTAAGAGCGGTAGAAATTCAAGCAGATATGATCATTAAAGCAACTAAGGTAGATGGAATTTATGATAAAGATCCTAAAAAATATGATGATGCAATTATGCTTAATGAGTTAAGCTATGAAAGAGCTTTGCATGATAATATTAAAGTTATGGATGATACTGCAATAGCCTTAGCTAAAGATAATGCTTTACCTATTGTGGTATGTAATATGTTTAAAGAAGGAAATTTATTAAAAATCATCCAAGGCGATATGAGTTTATGCTCTATTGTTAAAAATCAAGATTAAGGATAAAAATGAGAGTAGAACAAATAGCTGCAAAAGCATTAAAAAAACTAAAAGATGATAGATATAAACTAGCTCTTGTAGTAGCTAAAAGAGCTGAAGAGCTTGCAAATGGCGCAGAACCTTTAGTAAATTTAGATAAAAATAAATACAAATATACCGACATTGCTTTACATGAAATAGCAGAAGATAAAATCGTTTTAGAGGGATTTATTGAAGCTAGTAAATGATGAGTTATTGTTAGATAAACTTGTTGATGATGTTAAAAATTGTAAGGATTTACAAAGAGCAAAAGAAATCCTTTTTATGGTCTTTCCACAATCTGCTGTTTTAGAAAAAGCGGTAGATTTTTGTATTCAAAAACACGAAGGACAATTTAGAAAAAGCGGAGAACCATATGCGGTTCACCCTATATTAGTGGCTTCTTTTGTGGCATTTTTAAGTCCAGTGCAGTCTATGATTATCGCTGCATTATTGCATGATGTGCTAGAAGATACAAATTGCAATGAAGAAGAATTGAGTTTAAATTTTGGCGAAGAAGTCACCAAATTAGTTCAAGGCTTAACCAAAATAGTCAGTATTAGAGAAGATCATCTTACACGCTCTAATTCTAATGAAAAACTTGCAAAATCTGCTTTGACTTTTAGAAATATGCTTTTAGCTGGTGTTGAAGATGTGAGCGTGCTTGTAATAAAGCTTTGTGATAGATTGCACAATATGCTTACTTTAAATTTTTTAAGAGAAGATAAACAAAAAAGAATCAGCGAAGAAACCTTGGTGGTATATGCACCTATAGCTCATAGACTTGGAATTTCAAGTATAAAAAATTTGCTTGAGGATTTAAGTTTTAAGTTTTTATTACCTGATGAATATGCACAAATTGATAATTATATAAATGCAAAAGATCAACAAATTCAACTTGGATTTAATGAATTTATCTCAAAAATAGAAATGTTATTTTTGGAAAATGGGTTTAGACAAGGTAGTTTTGTTATACACAAAAGAATCAAACATAATTATTCTATTTATTTAAAAATGCAAAGAAAAGGTGTGGGGCTTGATGAAGTTTTAGACCTTTTGGGTGTAAGAATTTTGGTTGAAAAAGTTTATGATTGTTATTTGGCTTTAGGAATTTTACATACACATTTTAATCCTTTAATTTCAAGATTTAAAGATTATATAGCTTTGCCAAAACAAAATGGTTACCAAACCTTACATACAACACTTTTTGATGCAAAAAATATCATAGAAGCTCAAATTCGCACCTTTGATATGCATAAGACTGCTGAATTTGGCGTGGCAGCGCATTGGAAATATAAAGAAGGAAATATAACAACACCAAATTTAGATTGGCTTGCGGATATTTCTATGCATGGTAAAGAAGATGGCAATGCTGTGCAAGATTGTGATGCTATCGAACTTTATGAATATGCAAAAGATAGTTTATATATAGAAGATATAGCAGTATATTCTCCAAAGGGTGAAATTTTTACTTTGCCGCGCGGGGCTACGGCTTTGGATTTTGCTTATGAAGTTCACACCAAAGTAGGACTTCATGCAAAAACTGCGTTTGTTAACCGCATGAGAGTACCACTTTTAACCGTGCTTAAAAATGGAGATATAGTTAGTATTGAAACTTCAGAAGAAGAATTTTTTAGATGTTCATGGATAGATAGCGTTAAAACAGGAAAGGCTAGAGCTAGTATAAGAGATTTTTGCAAGCAAAAGAAAAAAGAATTAAATAACAAAATTGCTGTTAATCTTTTATCTACTGTTTTTAATAAAGATTCTAAACTTATAGAAGAATGGCTTGAAAAAGAAAATTTTAATAAAAAGCTAAGACAAATTGCTTTGGATTTTAATTATTTTAAAGATGTGATTATTGCTCTAAGAAAATATATGGGGCAAAATCAAGTAGCTAAATTTGAACAAAATGAGCAAAAATTTGAAAGCATAGTGATTGGTTCTAATTATAAAATAACCACGATTAATTTTGATTATTGTTGTAGGCCTAAAAGAGGAGATGAAATTATTGCTTTTAGACATTCAACTGGAGCAACGATACACCATAAGCTTTGTGAACAAGCAATGAAAATGATAGAAGATAACAAAGAAATGGTTTTTGTTTTTTGGAATGATAGTTCGATAAAAAGTTACAAAATCATCGTTTCTATAGAAAATAAAAAAGGTTCTTTAGCAGATTTTCTAACTACTTTAGCTAAAATGCAGATTAATGTTTTAAGTATTAACTCAGCTGATTCAGAGCCAGTCGTTGCAAATTATTTTGAAGTACAAGTTGAGTTACCTAATAATATAGATCTTGAGAATGCAAAAGAAAGATTAAAATCTAGATATAAAATTTTAGATTTTACATCTTTAAATGATGCATATAATAATCACTAAAAAAGGTTTTTTATGGATATTAATGAAATTATTAAAGAAATTAAACGAGGAATAGCAGAAATTATTGATGAAGAAAGATTAGTTTCTTTAGTAAAAAATTACTATGAAAAAGGTGAAAATTTTTTTGTAAAGGCTGGTTTTGATCCTACGGCTGCTGATTTGCATTTGGGTCATACTGTGGTTTTGAGCAAAATGGCTTTGCTTCAAAAACATGGGGCTATAGTGCAGTTTTTAATAGGTGATTTTACTGCTCAAATTGGAGATCCAACAGGAAAAAGTGCTACAAGAAAAAAACTTGACAAAGAAGAAGTACTTAAAAATGCTAAAACTTATGAAGAACAAGTTTTTAAGATTTTAGATCCAAATAAAACTCAAATTCATTTTAATTCTAAATGGCTAAATGAGCTTGGTGCTGCTGGTATAGTAGAGCTTACTTCGACTTTTAGTGTTGCTAGAATGCTTGAGAGAGATGATTTTACTAAGCGTTTCAAAGAACAAAGCCCTATATCAATTTGTGAGTTTTTATATCCGCTTTTGCAAGGTTATGACAGTGTTGCATTAAAAAGTGATATAGAAATGGGTGGAACGGATCAAAAGTTTAATCTTTTAATGGGTAGACAGCTTCAAAGAGTATATAATTGCCAAAAAGAACAAGCGGTGATGATGATGCCATTGCTTGAAGGCCTTGATGGTGTAAATAAAATGAGTAAAAGCTTGGGAAATTATATTGGTGTAACTGAAAATGCCAAAGATATGTATGCTAAAGTTTTGAGTATTAGTGATGAATTGATGTTTAGATATTATGAACTTTTAAGTGAAAAAAGCTTAAATGAAATTTCGCAAATAAAAGATGATATTAAAAATGGCTCATTGCATCCTAAAAAAGCTAAAGAAAATTTAGCTTTAGAAATTACTGCGCGTTTTCACTCAAGCGAGTGTGCTTTAAAAGCTAAGGAAGAATTTGACAAAGTCCATAGCGCAAAAGAATTTCCTAGTGATATGCCAAGTTTTACTTTAGAAGGTAGTATTTGGCTTGCAAAAGCTATAGTAGAGTGCAAAATGGAAAGTTCTACTTCAGCTGCTAGAAGATTGATTAATTCAAATGCAGTAAGTGTTAATGGGGAAAAAGTTCAAGATGAACAATTCCAACTAGAAAGCGGTGAATATATTTTACAAGTTGGAAAAAGAAAATTTGCAAAATTAAAGGTAATATGATGAGTTTTAAAGCTTTAAAAATTGGAAAGCATGAGATAAAATATCCTATTTTTCAAGGTGGTATGGGGCTTGGTATAAGTTGGGACAAACTTGCTTCTGCGGTTTCTTTAAATGGTGGATTAGGGATTATTTCTTCAGTAGGAACTGGATATTATGAAAATAGAACACATATAGACAAAGAGTTTAATGCAAAACCTTATGGTAGTGATAATTTTTACTCAAAAGCAGGCTTAAAAGCTTTGATAGATAATGCTAGAAAGGTTTGTAAAGACGCACCTTTAGGCTGTAATATTTTATATGCAAGTAATAATTATGCGCAAATTGCTCGTAATGCTTGCGAGGTTGGTTTTAATGTGATAGTTTCAGGAGCAGGGCTTCCTACAAATTTGCCTGAATTTACACAAGATTATCCTGATGTTGCTTTGGTGCCTATTGTATCATCGGCTAAGGCTTTAAAAATTATCTGCAAAAGATGGCAAAGCAGATACAATCGCTTGCCTGATGCGGTTATAGTTGAAGGACCAAAAAGCGGTGGACATCAGGGTTTTACTTATGAGCAATGTTTAATGGATGAATATCAATTAGAAAATGTAGTACCACAAGTTGCACAAGAAATTAAAAACTGGGGAGATATACCATTAATCGCCGCGGGTGGAATTTGGGATAAGCAAGATATAGAAAAAATGATGTCTTTAGGAGCAAGTGGCGTTCAAATGGGAACTCGATTTATAGGAACTTTTGAATGCGATGCGAGTGATGATTTTAAACAAGTATTGCTAGATTGTAAAAAAGAAGATATTGAGCTTTTAAAATCTCCAGTTGGCTATCCTGCAAGAGGGGTAAGAACTAATCTTTTAAATTTAGTAGATAAAAGAATGGGGCCAAAAATTTCTTGTGTGAGCAATTGTGTTGCACCATGCGGTAGAGGCAAGGAAGCTACTAAGGTGGGTTATTGTATAGCAGATAGATTATATGATGCTTGGAGCGGTAAAAAAGAAACAGGCTTATTTTTTACAGGGGCTAATGGATATAGACTAGATAAGCTTATTAGTGTAGAAGAGCTAATGAAAAAATTAGTTAATGGCGAAGATGCTTAGAATATTTTTTATTTTTTTATTATTTTGTTTTAGTGTTTTTGCTAATATAGAAGTTAAGAAATTTGATCAAAATTTTTTAACTTCTAATTCAGAAGAAAAACTACAATTACACCAGCAGTTAAAATCTTTGTATATACAAAGTGTGATTAATGATAATAATGAAGAAAAAAATGAGATTTTAAAAAGATTAATCATAAGTTCAAATTCTTTAGGCTTTGATGATAAAGCTTATGTGCAAGAGCTTAAAGAAAGCGGAGTAAGTGAAGAAGAAATTTCACGTTTAAAAAATGCTTTAAAAGTTATACAAGATCAAAAAATAAAAAAAGAACAAACAAAAATTGAAACCAATACCACATCACCTATTAATAAAAAAGAAGATAAAAAAGAAGATAAAAAAGAAGATAAAAAAGAAGATAAAAAAGAAGATAAAAAAGAAGATAAAAAAGAAGATAAAAAAGAAGATAAAAAAGCTCCGGTGCAAAAAGAGCTTTTTGTACTTGATGTAAAGAAATCAGATAATGGCATCTTACTTGATTTAAGTGAAAAAATCAGCCAAAAAGACATTAAAAACTTTACTCTCAAAGGCGATAAGAATTTTCGTTATGTTGCAGATTTTGATGGGATTTTAAAAGGACCTAAGAGAACTTTTGAATTTAAAGATTTTGATATTATCGTATCGCAATTTAACCCAACAAGTATGCGTTTGGTCTTAAGTTCAAAAAAAGAATTAAAGATCAAAATAGAGCTTAAAGATCAAAGTTTTTTTATGGGACTTGAAAAAGTAGAAAAAAAAGAAGAACCCAAACCTATAGTTACAAAACAAAATGAAATTAAAAAAACAGAAGTAAAAAAAGAAGTTGTTAAAAATGAGCCTTTATATATTTTAAAATCAAGTAAAGATAAAAATGGTGTTAATTTAAAATTAAACAATGATATTGATATTGAAGATATTAAAATCAATTCTTTTAAAGATGGTAAAACATATCGTTCTATTGTAAGCTTTGAAGCTATTTTAGAAGGCGATAGAAAAAAAATCGATATCAATAAAAATCAATCCATCACAATAGTGCAGTTTAATAAAACTACAGTAAGAGTTGTTTTAAATTCTACTAGTGATTTTAAAACCAATCTTGATTTAGACGATGAGGAATTATTTATAGGATTTGAGAAAAAGGTTAAAAAAACACCAACAAAAACTACTTCAAAAACGGCAAAAGCTACCGTTAAAAAATCAGGTAAAATCATAGTAATTGACCCAGGTCATGGAGGTAAAGATCCAGGTACTTTGGGTGATAAGGGTGTTAGAGAAAAAGATGTAGTTTTAAGTGTGGCTTTAAAACTTGGTAATGAGCTTAAAAAACGTGGATATAGAATTTATTATACTAGAAGTACAGATAAATTTATAAACTTAAGAGATAGAACCTCTATGGCTAATGAAAAAATGGCGGATTTATTTATTTCTATCCATGCAAATGCAGCTCCAAATAAACAAAGAGCTAAAACTTTACAAGGTATTGAAACCTTCTTTTTATCGCCTGCAAGAAGCGAAAGAAGTAAAAAAGCTGCTGAGTTGGAAAATCAATCCGATTTTGAAGAGATGAATTTCTTTTCAAAACAAACCTTTTTAAATTTTTTAAACCGTGAAAAAATAGTTGCTTCAAATAAATTAGCTATTGATGTTCAAAAAAAGATTTTGAGTAATGTAAGAAAAAAATATAAAGTTGTGGATGGTGGAGTTAGAGAAGCTCCATTTTGGGTTTTAGTGGGTGCGCAAATGCCTGCTATATTGATTGAGACAGGTTATATTAGTCATCCTAGTGAAAGGAATAGATTAACAAATAAAAATTTCCAAGAATTATTAGCTATTGGTATTGCTAATGGCATAGAGAGTTATTTTTATAAAAATCAATGAAAAAAGCAAATATTATCATTAAAAACAATGCGCCTTTTTCTTTAAATTTTGATGATTATTATTTTAATTCTAGCGATGGTTTAAGCGAGAGTGAATTTATCTACACTAATGCTTTTGAATTTCAAGCAAAACAAACTATCATTGCAGAGCTTGGTTTTGGTATAGGTTTAAATTTTTTCCTCACTTTAAAGCGTTTTATAAAAGAAAAAAAAGAAAATCAAAGACTATTTTATCTTAGTTTTGAAAATTTTTATATAGAAAAAGAAACATTAAGAGAAATTTATAAAAATCTTGGTTTTTATGAGGAATTTAAAGAGCTTTTAGAACAGTTTTTAAAATTTTATCCCCCATGTAAAGATGGAGTTTATAGATTTTATTTTCAAGATTGTTTTTTAGATTTGGTATTTGGCGATGCTAAAGAAAAGTTGCAAAATTTAGACTTTAAAGCTGATGTTTGGTATTTAGATGGTTTTGCTCCTGCTAAAAATCAAGAGATGTTTGATGAGGATATTATAAACAAAGTTGCCAAAAATTCAAAAATAAATGCCAAGATTTTGACCTTTTCCTCTGCAAGCATTTTAAAAAAAGCTTTAATTAATAATAATTTTCAAGTACAAAAAATTAAAGGTTTTAGAAAAAGAGAAATGATACAGGCTGTTTTTAATGGCCTTGAGTTTGAAGATAAATTTGCTTATTTTAACACTCCAAGTTTAAAAAAAGAGATACAAAAAATAGCCATCATCGGAGCAGGTATAGCCGGAGCTAGTATAGCTTATGAGCTTTCTTTAAGAAATGTTCAAGTAGATGTTTTTGAAAAAGAAAATTCATTAGGAAAAGGTGCTTCTGGAAATATCAATGGAATTTTAAGCTCTTTGATTTTAAAACCTGATGTTTTATTGGGTGAGTTTTCACAATATGCTTTTTTAGAAGCAAGTAGATTTTATAGACAAATTTTAGATTTAATTCCACAAGGGGTTTATGAATTTGCTCATAATGAACTTATGCAAGAGCGTTTTGATAGTCAAAAAGATAATGTTTTATTTGAAATTATCAACAATCAAGCCTTTTTAAAAGATGGAGCATGTATAAAGCCCCAAGAGCTTGTGAAAATGCTTTTACAAAAAAGCAAGGCTAGAGTATTTTTTGAGCATGAATTTAAAGATTATTCTTATGAAAATGAGAAATTTTCTTTGCAATTTAGCAATCAAAAAACATTAAAAGATTATGATGTGTTAATTTATGCTCAAGGTGCTGATGTTAAGAATTTCTTAGAATATAAATACATGAAATTAAGCAGTGTTAGAGGTCAATGTACTCATTTAAAACCATTTTTAAAAAATTCTCATGCTTTATCTTCAAAAGGCTATATTTGTCCTATCAATGAAGAATTAAATTTGCAACTTATTGGTGCAAGTTATGATAGATTTAATCAAGATACAACGCTTTCTAAAAAAGATGATTTGCAAAATATTGAGAATATAAAAGAATTTTTGCATGTTGAAAATTTAGAAATTATGGGTGGAAAAGTAGGATTTAGATCATATTCTAGTGATAGATTTGCCATAATAGGTCAAGCCTATGATGAAAATTTTTATATGCAAAGTTATAAGGCGCTTTTATGGCATAAAAATAAAAGTCAAGTAGCACCAAATGATTTTATTCCTTTATATTTTTCTATTGCTCATGGATCTAGAGCTTTTGCTAGTGCTATTATTGGAGCTAGAATACTTAGCGCATTAATCTTTGATGAGCCAAAAATAGAAAAAGATTTTTTACATGCTACTCATCCTGCAAGATTTTTAATCAGAATGTTAAAAAAGGGAAAAATTTTATAATAAGTAGTTTTTTTGTCTGAAATGCTATTAGCTATATTGTAAAAATATAATGCTATTATAAATATAGAGTTAGCAATATTTCATGATAAATGTGAAATTTTGTATCTTTATAAAATAATACATTAGAGGTTGAGTGAAAAAATACATTTTTTTAAGCTGTATATGCATAAATGCATTTGCTTTAAATTTAGAAGAAAGCTTAGGTGAGGGTGAGGCTAATATTAGCAAATATCAAAAGTCAAACACTGTTTCTAAGCAAGTATTTTTTCAAAAACCACAAGAATACCAAGCTCAAAGTACAGATCTTAGTTCTTTTGCTAGTAATTCTTTAGGTCAAGTTTTAAATTTAAGCTCTAAGGATAAAACGGAGGCTAATTTAGACTATGATGCTTTAAATGTAAATATAAAAAATATTAATTCAATACTAGATTATGAAAATGCTACTTTACTTTTGGAAAAACAAGCAAGAATAGGGCAATTAGAACAAGCTTATTCTTTAGGACTTATTAATCGTTATGAATTTGATGAGTTTAATTTAGGTTTTAATTATTTTAATGATCAGTATAAAGAAGCTTATGAAAAAAATAGTTTTGGTGCTGAATTTCAATTTAGTCATTATTTTAAAGCATATGCTAATCACTATAATATAAAGGAAAATGATAGTGAAGATAGCACAGAGCTTGGTTTGATGTTTGATTTGCCTTATTTGAATGTTTTAAATGTAAATTCTAATATAAAAGAATTACAAAATCAATATAACATTACTTATTCTCCAATTTCTATTTTAGATTTATCACTTAATTATCAAGATGAAAAAACTAGTGCCAAAGATCAAACAGCAATGTGGGTAAGATTTAGACTAAATTATGAGCAAAGTTTAAGTAAGCAATTTTATAATAGTTTTTATCGTAAAAACAATATAAGTAAATTTAATCGCTATGATTTTGCTACTAGGACTTATTAATTACTCATAAAACGAGCAATATCATTATAAGTTACAAACACCATTAAACTTAAAAGCAAAGCCATGCCAAAATAACTAAGATATTCAAAACATACTTTTGGCACTTCTTTTTTAAAGATTAACTCATAAAGGTTAAAAAGTATATGCCCTCCATCTAGCGCTGGAATGGGAAGTAAATTTAATACTCCAAGATTGATAGAAATTAAAGCAGTGATTAAAAATAAAACCACTATGCTAGTATTTGCTGCTTTGGAAGTTATATCCACCATAGTGATGATTCCACCCATATTTTTAGCGTCTAATTCCCCGCTGATGATTTTAGCAAGACCTTTAAAAATAAGTAAAGAAGCTTCTATGCTTTCTTCATAAGCATATTTTAAACTATTAATTCCTGGATGATAAATAGTAACAAACTCACCCTTAGGTGCTATGCCAATTAGTGGTTTTTGAACTTTTTGATAAAACTCATTATAACCTTGATCAATTTGTGGGGTTAGGGTGATGTTGATGAGTTTACCATCGCGTTCTATACTAAGTAAGGTTGGTTTTATATGCACAAGTTTACCGATTTCTTCAAAGCTTTGAATTTTAACTCCATCTATAGCTAGGATTTTATCTCCAATTTGTAAATTTACTTTTTGTGCAGCTGAGTTTGGTGCTATATTGCCAATAACAGGCGCAAGTTTTTGAACTCCTAAAAAACCTATGGCTATATAAAGTAAAAATGCTAAAAAGAAATTAAAAAATGGTCCTGCGAAAAGTATGTAAATTCTAGCTAAAGGACTTAAAGTGTTATAGCTATTTGGTTCGTAATTTTTTTCGCTAGGATTTAAATCATCTTGTCCTTTGAGTTTAACATAACCACCAAAAGGTAGAGCAGATAAGCGATATTCTGTGTTTTTGTAAGTTTTTTTAAAAACAGCTCTTCCAAAGCCTATACTAAAAATTTCTACATCTACTTTCATATGTTTTGCGGCTAGAAAATGTCCTAATTCGTGAAAAAAAATTAAAAAAGATATAACCAAAAGCGTTATTAAAAAGCTAAAAGAATAAAATTTAAAGCCAATAGCTAAGATGATAAATAAAAATAAATATGATTTCAAATTATACCTTTTTTAAATGTTTTGTATAAGCTAGTATGTATTCAAAAGCTGAATAAAGTGTAAGTACTAAGGCAATAAACAACAATGTATTAGCAAAAGGCCATTGCATGATTAAAAATATAATGGCTATCATTTGAAAGGTTGTTTTTATTTTTCCTGCAAAAGAAGCACTTACGTCAAATTTTTCACTCACCATAACCACTCGAAAACCGGTTATAAAAAATTCTCTTACTAGAATAATATAAATCATCCAAGGATCGGCTTTTTGGGTGAGTAATAATCCTAAAAAAGCAGCCAAAACAAGCATTTTATCTGCTAGTGGATCTATAATAGCTCCAAGTTTTGTAGTTTGATTCCAAGTTCTTGCAATATAACCATCAAAAAAATCAGTCAAGGCAGCTATACCAAAAACAACACAAGCAAAATAATTTACCCAACTAGGATGAATATTTTCAAAATCATTAATAAGCAAAAAAAACAAAAGTGGAGCTAATAATATCCTTATAAATGCTAAGATATTAGGTAAATTCATTGTTTATTAATCCTTGTGTTTAAAGAAAATACCCCAAAATGGGGTAATGAATCATTTAAAAGTTGTACCACCATCTACGATTAAGGTGTGTCCTGTGATCCAATTTGCTTTATCAGAACATAAAAATAAACATGCTCCTGCTAAATCTTGAGGCTGTCCAATACGGTTTAATGGACTAAGATTAATAGTTGCATTTTTAACTTCTTCATAATTTGTGAATGCTTTAAGCGCGTCAGTGTCAATTGGTCCACCACTTACTACATTTACACGGATGTTTTTAGAACCAAGTTCAGTTGCAGCATATCTTGCCATAGCCTCAACTGCTGCTTTAGCTGTACCGTGTCCTGCATAGTTTTCAATATGTACTAAATTTCCTGTTGAAGAAATAGATAATATACTACCTCCACCAACTTTTTCCATTCTTTTTGCTGCTTCTTGTGCTCCAACAACAAAAGCATTTACAGTTGCTGTGAAAATATTATTAATACCTTTTGGTTTTAATTTCATAAATTTAGTATATCCACCTACAACAGCACGACCTGAGATAATAGCATTAGAGATGAAAAAATCTATTCTGTCAAAATCTTGATCGATTTTTTCAAATAATTCTTTATAAGTTTCTGGTTCAAGTATGTTAAACTCGTAAGCCTTTGCTTTGATTTTATAGTTATTTTCTAAATCTTTTACAATTTCTTGAGCTAAATCTGCATTAGAATTATAAGTAAAAGCTACATTGGCTCCTGCTTTTGCAAACTCATATACAATAGCTTTACCAATCCCTCTTGTTCCACCGCTAATTACTAAAGTTTTATTTTGAAAAAAAGTATCCATTAAAATCCTTTGATATTATAGTTTTTCATAATCGCTTCTATTTTTGCTAAATTGCAATCACTAGGTTTACAAAGTGGCAAACGATATTCTAAGGTAGGAGTTAAACCTGCTATATACATTGCTGCTTTAATAGGTATAGGATTGCTTTCGCAAAATAAAATTTTATTGATATTATACAACTCATCATTAATTTTTTTAGCTTCGATGTATTTTTCTTCTAAAGCTAGATGAGTTAATTTTGAAATCATATCAGGAAGTAAATTTGAAGTAACTGAAATCACACCTTTACCGCCATTTGAAAGTATAGGATAATTAATCGCATCTTCTCCGCTTAAAAGCATCATTCTAGGCTCATGTGCTAGCAAATCAACGCATTTATCAATGCTCCCGCTAGCTTCTTTTACCCCATAAATATTTTCACAATCTCTAAATAATCTTATAATGGTTTCTGTTTGAAGCTCACAACCTGTTCTTCCTGGGACATTATATAAAAGTACAGGTATATCTATGCTTTTTGCTATTTCTTTATAATGTAAATACAAACCTTCTTGTGTAGGTTTGTTATAGTATGGAGTAACGCTTAAAATACCATCAGCTCCATGCTCTTGTGCAAATTTAGCCAAACTTACAGCTTCATGGGTAGCATTGCTTCCTGCTCCTGCTAAAACCTTACAAGAACTTCCCTTGCAAGCATCTAATGCTATTTCTATACAAATTCTATGTTCTTCATGGGTTAAGGTGGCACTTTCTCCGGTTGTTCCAACAGGCACTACTGCATTAATCCCATTTGCTATTTGTCTTTTGATGAGTTTGTGGTAAGTTTGTTCATCTAATTTTCCATTTTTAAATGGAGTTATTAAAGCTGTCATTGCTCCTATAATGATTTTATTGTCCATTTTCACCCCTTTTTAAGATTATTGTAGTAGATTTGTTTTCATTGAAATATTTTCTAGCACAATGAATTAAGTCATCTTTGCTTAGATTTTCTATATTTTTTTCATAATCAAGTAAAGGTTTTAAATCGCCTTTAGCAAGATAAGATCCATAAATATTTGCAACGCTACTTGCATTGCTTAGTGAAAAAATAAAATCACTTTTTACGGTGTTTTTGATTTTTTCCATGATAGTATCATCAAATTTAGCATTTTTTACATCTTCAAGAATTTTTAAAAGCTCTTTTTCAACATCTTCTGCTTTTATACCTTCATTGCAAACACAAATAAATATAAATAAATTCTCATCTATATTTTCACTTGCATAAGCATAAAATTCATTGATAAGTTCTAATTTATCAATTAAAATTTCACTTATTAAAGAACTTTTTCCATTTCCTAAAAGCTCACTCAATGCGCAAAGTTTTGGCATATCTTCATGATTAAATGCAGGAATTTTGTATGCAAGTGCTAGTAGTTGCGTATCGCTTTCTTTGTGCAAGATCACGCGTTTAGCACCATCTTGTTCAGGTTCTTTTTCATGAACTATAGGGATTTCTTTGGTGTTTTTTATATCTTGAAAATGTTTTTTAGCAAGATTGAAAACTTCATCTTCATTAATATCGCCACTCACAAGCAAAATAGCATTTTTGGGTTGATAAAAAGTTTGATGAAAATCTTGTATATCTTCTATTTTCCAATTTTGTATATCTTTAAAAAAGCCTATTGGAGTCCAATGATATGGATGATGTAAAAAGGCATGATTGTATAATCTAAAATATAAATATCCTAAAGGATTATTATCAGTTCTCCAACGCCTTTCTTCTAAAACTACATTTCTTTCAGGCTGAAACTCATCATCTTTTAAATTTAAATTACGCATTAATTCAGCAAAAAGCCACAAAGATTTGTCTAAATTTTCACTAGAGCATTTTATAAAATAATGCGTATAGTCAAAACCAGTACTTGCATTATCCACTCCACCAAAACCCTTGACTATCTCATCAAATTCGCCTGCTTTTAAATTTTTTGTACTTTTAAAATTTAAATGTTCAAGCATGTGAGCTATGCCGCTTTTTCCCATTTTTTCATTTCTTGAGCCAACTTTATAAAAAATATCTACACTTATAACCCCGCTTTTTTTATTTACAGGTAAAGTGTAAATTTCAAGTTCATTTTCAAGGGTGATTTTTTTATAATTAATCATTTAAAATTAACTCCTATAGCTTGACTAATATGATTAAAACCATCTTGTTTTAAAAGTTCAATTAATCCTTGATTGATATTTTTAACAATGCTTGGTCCTTTAAAAATCATAGCTGTATAAATTTGAACCAAACTAGCCCCATTTTTAATGCGTTCATAAGCAAGTTCAGCACTATCTATGCCTCCACTTGCTATTAAAATAGTATCTTGATAAATTTCTTTAGCTACTTCTTTAAAAAATGTCGCACTTTTTTGAGTGATTAATCTACCACTAATTCCACCAAAGGTTCTTGTATTATCAATTAAAGAATAATCTATACTAGTATTTGCCATGATAATACCATCAGCTTTTGCTTTAATAGCACTTTTGCAAAGTGAAATTGCGCTATCTATATTCATATCTGGAGCAATTTTTAAAATCACAGGTTTATTTGTGATTTCTTTTGCTTGGTTAAATAAAGTACTTACAAATTCCTCACTTTGTAAATCTCTTAAATTTTTGGTATTTGGAGAGGATATATTAATCACAAATAAATCACATAAATCTTTAAATTCTTTTAATAAAATAATATAATCATTAATAGCTTCTTCATTTGGGGTGATTTTGTTTTTACCTATATTTGCCACTAAAGGTATGCTAAAAGGATAGACTTTTTTTACTTCTTTTGCAATGGCGTCTTTACCTTTATTATTAAAACCCATAGCATTTTGAATACTTTCTTGTTCAACAAGTCTAAAAAGTCTAGGTTTTTCATTACCATTTTGAGGTTTTGGAGTAAAAGTTCCATACTCTAAAAAACCAAAACCTAAAGCACTTAGTGGTCTTATCATAGTTGCATTTTTATCAAAACCACCTGCTAAACCCACAGGATTATAAAAATTCAGATTAAAAATTTCTTGATTTAAAATTTCATCATTTATTACACAGTCTTTTGCAAAAAAACTAAGCCCTCCAGGAAATATACAATCTAGCGTCCGCATACTAAATTCAGCCAGAGCATGAGCATTTTCTGGATCTAATTTATATATTAAAGGTTTTAAGCTTTCATAAGTCATATTTTTCCTTTATTTGCAAAATAGCATATTGTACTAAAAAAATGATAATTTTTAGTTTTCATTTTCTTTGACTTTATCAGTTTTTTGTACTTTTTGTTTTAATTTTTGATAAATTTCACAATGTTGCATTAAATAAGCATCATTTCCTATAGAAGTTATTTTTCCTTTATCAAGCACAGCGATTTTATCGGCATTTTCTATGGTGCTAAGTCTATGAGCGATGATGAGTATCAAACGATCTTTTTTTAAGCTTTCTATAGTTCTTACTATGGCTTTTTCGCTTTCATTATCAAGTGCTGAAGTTGCTTCATCAAAAATTAAAATTTGAGGATTTTTATATAAAGCCCTTGCTATAGCAATGCGTTGTTTTTGTCCGCCGGAGAGATTTTTTCCATGTTCTTTTAATTCAGTATGTATACCACCAAGTTCTTGAACAAAATCATAAGCATTAGCTTGTTTTAAAACCTCTACTACACGTGCTTCATCATATTCTTTAGCATAAGCTATATTTTGAGCTATAGTGTCATTAAATATATAAATATTTTGAGTTACCAAAGAGATATTTTCTCTTAAACTAACAATATCAAAAGAGCTAATGTCTTTTTGATTGATTAAAATTTCACCACTATCTTTTTCAAAAAAATACATCAAAAGATTGATAATAGAAGATTTCCCGCCACCGCTTGATCCAACTAAGGCTAGAATTTCTCCTTTGTTAAAAGAAAAATTTACATCTTTTAATACCATTTTATCTTTTTGATAGCTTAAAGAGACATTTTTAAAATGGATATTTTGGATATTTTCTGTAAGTTTTTCTTCACCACCTTTAATTTGTGGTTCTAAATCAGTTAAATAAAAAGTTCTCTCGCTAGCTGCTACTGCATTTTGTAATCTTGTATAAAGTGAAGAAAGTCTTTTAATAGGAGTATAAGCCATAAATAAAGCTGTAGTAAAACTAAAAAAAGAACCTATACTTAAACTTCCATCGATTACTTCTTTACCACCTATTATAATTACTATTGCAAAGCCAATTGAACCCATAGATTCCATTAAAGGGCTACTCAAAGCTTCGATTCTAATGCCCTTTAAGGAAAGTTTACAAACTTCGCTATTAGTTTGGCTGAATTTTTGCATTTCATTTTTGCCTGCATTGGAAGCTTTAATAAGTTCTATATTGGAAAAGATTTCACTTAATCTTGAAGTAAGATCAGAATTTTTTTCTTGGGTATTGCGTCCTATTTTTTTGATTTTTTTAGCAAAAATAACAAGAGGGTAAATTGCTAAAGGTAAAATTACTAAAGCAAAAAAAGCAAGTTTTGGACTTTGATAAATCACTACGCTTAAAAGTCCAATGGCAGTTAAACTTTCTCTTAAAATTTCAGGTATGATAGTAGAAACTATATTTTGCAAAGCTCCAATATCAGAAGTACACCTGCTGATTAATTCCCCGCTTCTGTATTTATGAAAAAAACTCATATCTAAGCGCAAAAGATTGCCAAGAACTAATTCTCTTAATCTTCTTAAGATATCTGTCCCAACATAAGATATATAATAAACTTGCATATAAGCACCAAGATTTTTTAAAGCATAAATTAAAACAACAAGTAAAGGCATGTAGTAAAGCAAATTAACATTTTTTTCTATAAAAATTTTATTTAAAATAGGCTCTATGATGTATGCGCTAGCTGCTGTGCCACCGCTAGTTAAAAGCATACCTATAATAGCTAAAACAAAATAAAACCAATAATCTTTATAATAAGGCTTAAAGCGAGTAAAAACCTCTTTAAGCTTCATTTCTTTGTAGTTTTTATCCATTTTTCTCCCATACCACACCATTTGGTGTATCCATTAAAAGAATATTCTCTTTAGCTAAATCATCACGAATTTGATCTGCTAAGGCATAGTTTTTTTCTTGCTTTGCCTTGTTGCGTAGAGTGATTTTTTCTTCTATTTCTTGACATTTTTCTTCACTAATGCCAAATTGAAAATATTTTATGGTATCTATGAAGCCTATACCAAAAATAAAAGCAAGTTCTTTTAAGGTTTTTTCTACTTGTATTTTATAAGTTTTATCTTTTGGGTTTTGATCTAAGTAAATATTACTTTCATTGATAAACTCATCAAGTAAAGCTAAGGCTTTAGAGGCATTTAAATCATCATTTAAAACTTCTAAGATATTTTTAGCTACTTCACTTTCTATGGTAGTTTTTTCATCTATAAAAACATTTAAATTTAAGCGTTTTTTTAAGCGGTAAAATTTATCAAGTCTTTTTTTAGCAGCTTGTAAGTCTTCTAAAGCATAGTTAAAATGCGCTCTATAATGCACACTTAAAAGATAAAATCTCAAAACCTCTCCACTAAAAAGTTTTAAAGAATCTTTTAGAAAAAAGCTATTTCCCAGGCTTTTGCTCATTTTTTCACCATTAATTTGTACAAAGCCATTATGCAACCAAAAATTAGCTAATTCATGATTGTTTTTACAACGACACTGGCAAGCTTCATTTTCATGATGAGGAAAAAGTAAGTCTATGCCCCCTGCGTGAATGTCAAGTTTATCTTTAAAAATACTTTCTATCATCACAACACATTCTGTGTGCCAACCTGGTCTTCCTTTGCCAAAACTTGCAGGATAAAATTTTTCATCAAATTTCCATAAAACAAAATCGCTATCGTTTTTTTTAGCCACGCTTTCTTCAAGGCGTGATTGATTGTCTTCTAAATTTCTTTTAGAGATATAAAAGTATTTATCATCTTTGCTGGTATCAAAATAAATCCCATCTTCAAGTTTATAAGCTAGGTTTAATTCTAAAAGTTTTTCTATATATGTAATCATTTGCTCAATATAAGTTGTAGCTTTTGGTTTAAAATCAGGTTCTAAGATATTAAGCGCTTGCATATCTTCTTCATATCTTTTAATATAAAAATTTGTAATTTCTTCTAAGCTTTTACCACTTTCTTGCATTTTTTTTAAGATTTTATCATCAATATCAGTGTAATTTCTAGCAAAAACTACTTCATAATCATTTGCTATCAAAACTCTTCTTAAAAAATCAAAACACACACTACTTCTTGCATGTCCTAAATGCGCATCATCATATACAGTAGGCCCACATAGATAAATATTTACTTTTTTTGCCTCATGTGGGATAAATTCGCATTTTTTCTTTAAAACACTATCAAAAAAAATCATTAAAACAAACCTTTAAAAAAATGATAAATTTCAATTAAAAATTGTATTAAAATATCTTTAATTTCAAATAAGCCTAAAGCAAATAAACTTAAAAATACTATGCTGATAAACCAAAATTTAACCCTAAAAATACCCCAAAGATTTTTAAAGCCAAATTCTTTTATATTAGCATATAATAAATAAAAAGCACTAATAGATGAAGCTAATGCAATGCCTAAGCTCTTATAAGCTTCTTCTTTAATAAGTAAAATAATCACTATGCTAAAAAATGCTGATATAAAAAGTGTTTTAAAGGCTATTATAGCGGCTATTTTTTGTTTAAATTTAGCATAAAGCCACAAAGAGAAAAGTTTTTGCAAACCAAAAGGTAAAAGTCCTAAAAGATAAGCTTGTAATAAAAATGCAGTGATTTTTGTATCTTCTTGATTAAAATTTCCTCTTTGAAACAAAAACTCCACAATTTCTTTAGCTAAAATAATCCCAACTATACTAGCTAAAATTAAAAGCACGCTTAAATACTCAAAAGCTTTTTGCATAAAAGCCAAGGCTTTTTGTTCTTCATTTGCTTTTAAATGTCTTAGTATTTTGGGAAAACTTACTTGACTTAGAGCGATTGCAAAAAGAGCTAAAGGAAGCTGAAAAACTCTGTTAGAATAATACAAATACGAAATACTTCCAGCCATTAAAAAACTAGCTATAGTGGTATCTAATAAAGAACTAATTTGATTTGCCGAAGAGCCTAAAAGTCCATGAGTAAATGTAGAGTGGAACTTATCTAAATTAGTCTTTGTTTTTTTAAGTTTTATGCTTAAATACATACTTTTTAAAATTCTAGTATTTTTTAAAGCAAAAATATGCCATATAAGTTGAGCTAGACCACTTAAAACAGTCGCATATGAAAAATAATACAAAGCTTCTAAAGGTTCATCTTGACTAACAAAAAATCCGGCAATCACGACAAAAAGATTAAAAAATGAAGCAGAAAAAGAAGTGATGAAAAAATTTTGTTTATAATTTAACAAAGAGCCTAAAAAAGTTACTAAAAAAATAAAAAACAAATACCAAAAATTAATAGAAACTAAAGGCGCGGCTAGAATGATCGTTTCTTTGTTAAAACCAAAGGCAAAAATCTTTGTAAAAAATTCAGCAAAAAAACTCACTAAAACACAGGTTAAAAACACTATAATACTAAATTGCAATAAGACATTTATACAAAAAGCACCTTTTTTACTTGCTTTTAAAAAACTTGGTAAAAAGGCTTGTCCAAAGGCTCCTTCAGCGAAAATTCTTCTAAAAAAAGCAGGCATTTTTAAAGCTACAAAGAAAATATCACTATAAATTCCAGCCCCTAAATACAAGGCTAAAACAATATCTCTTAAAACACCCATAATCCTAGAAAATAAAATTCCTAAGGCATTGATGATAAAATTTTTAAAAATAATATTTTTTCTCATTAATTTTCATTCTTTAAATATTAGTTTGAGTATTATAAAATTTTTTAGTAGCAATAATTTTAACTAAATTTTGATTTTATTTTTGCTAAAATCAAAATTTTATACACAATAAGGAAGCTTAAGCTATGGAAGAGAAGAAAATTTTATATACTAAAGACCCTTATAAAGAGCTTTTGATATTTGCTTCTGAAAATAAATGCGAAGTTGATGAACTTGATTTTAGATTATTAAGTTTTAGTACTTCTTATACTTATGATAATCAAGAATGGATAAAAGTTAATGAAAAAGAATTAAAAATTTTTGAAGAAGATGAAAAATTTTTAATTCATGATTTAAGTATAGAGCAAGAGTATAAAATAGAAATTTATTTTAAAAAATTTGCACACTCACCAGCTTTTGAGATCAGTTTATACACTAATGAAATTTGTACTTTATTAAAAGCTAGTGTTAAAGCCAGTGAAATTATTGCTTTTCATGATAAATTGGCGCTAGAACTTTTAGAAGCTATTTACAAAGCGATGATAAAAGAGAAATATTTGCTCGGATTTAGAATTTTTGATTTTAAAAAGCAAATTATTGATTTTAATACTAAAGTTAAAGAAAAGCAAAAATTTGATTTTGAAGTTGAATTTGAAGTATGCAAGGGAGTTAATCCTCAAGAGCCTACAAATGAAGAAATTCAATATCACTACCTAGAAAATCTAAAAAAGCACAATGATGTGATGAATAGAAGCTATGTAGCACCCATAGGAAAAGATGAGGTGGCTATTGAGAGGATTAAACCAAAAGAGGGTAGTGATGGCAAGGATTTAAGATTTAAAATTTTAAAAGCACTTCCACCAAAAACAAATAAAGAAAAAGTTGTTTGTTCGGATAATTTTGAAGTTAAAGAAGATGATGAAAGCATAAAATATATTGCCAAAAAAGATGGCTTTATTATCCAAAAAAAATCTATTTATGAGATAGAAAATTATTTAGAATTTAATAAGGTTGATTTTAAAAGTACGGGTTCTATTTGGGCGGGTTTTGATAAACAAGTTATCATTGTGATTAAAAATACAAATAGTTTAGAAGATGCAATAGGTCCTAGGATTACTGTTGAGGCTCAAGAATTAGAAGTTACTGGTAATATGGCTCAAGATTCTGTTTTAAGAGGTAAAAAAGTAATTCTTAAAGGTAATATGCATCATAAAAGCACTATTATAGGGCAAAAGGTTGAGGTTAATATCTTAAGAGGATATTGTGAGGCCGAGGAAGTTTTTGCTGAAACTTTAGAAAATGGTTCTATTAAGGCTAAAAAAGTAAATATTAAAAAGGCTGTGGGTGGAGAGATTATTGCGGATGAAATTTACATACAAGAGCTTGGTGGTAATTGTTTGTGTATTGCTAAAAGCTTGATTCATGTTGAAAAAGTTCAAGGAAGTGGTAATAAACTTGTAATTCAAGATCTCAAAGCTTTTGATAAAGAAAAAAGTGGAGAAGAGATACTTTTGCATATTGAAGAGTTAAAAAAAGAACAAGAAAATTTAGTCAAAGAAATTGAAGAAACCAAGCATACTATCCATGTGAGTAAAGATTCTGTGAGAATTTTACAGCAAAAGGCAAAAGAATTAATGAGTGCAAAAAGAGCTATACCGCAAGCTTATAAGATTACTATTAAAGATTTTAATCAAAAGATTGAAAATTTAAATATTTTAGCTAATAAAATAGAAACCTTAAAAGAAGAAGAAAAAGCAAATATAGAAAAACTTAAAAAAATTCAAGATGAACTTTTAAAATCAAAAATTATTAATAAAAGTGGAAAATGGATGGATTTAAACGAGGTTAAATTTGTTTTATTAAATCCTAGGAAAGAATTAAGCTATCATCCTCATAGTGAAGAAAAAATTCAATGTTTTGAGCTTGAAAAAATAGATACTGAAAACGGGATGAGTGTTTATGAAATTCGCTCTATTAGTAATTACAAGGAATAAGCTAAATGATAGTGGCAATTGAAGGAATAGTGAGTAAAAAAGAACCTACTTTTGTTGTTTTAAAAACTTCAAGTGGGGTAAGTTATGGTGTTTATGTGTCGCTTTTTTGCTCAAGTAATTTTGAAAAAGATCAAAAGGTTGAGTTTTTAATCACACAAATTATCAAAGAAGACTCTCATAAATTATATGGATTTTTAGATATTAATGAGCAAAGAATGTTTGAATTATTAATTAAAATTAGTGGTATAGGAGCAACTACTGCTATGGCACTTTGCTCAAGCTTAGATACTAATACTTTTTATGCAGCTTTGCAAAGTGGTGATGAGAGTGTATTTAAAAAGGTTCCTGGTATTGGTCCAAAGAGCGCAAAAAGAATTATAGCTGAGTTAAGTGATGCAAAAATCAATATAGAAAATTCTAATCAAGACCAAGCACAAGCTTTGGCAGCTTTACTTTCACTTGGTTTTAAACAAGAAAATATTTTAAAGGTTTTAAGAACTTGTGAGAGTAAAAATACTAGTGAGCTTATTAAAGAGGCTTTGAAAAAATTAGCATAATAAAAGGAAAAATATAATGATATATGGTGTAATTTTTGGTGCAAATTCTTATGAGCATGAAATTAGCATTGTGAGTGCTGTGGTATTAAAAAAAGTACTTAAAGCGCAAAAAAAATTTATATTTTGTGATAAAAATAAAGAATTTTTTCTTATAGATGAAGAAAAAATGAATGCAAAAACTTTTAGTAGTGGTGCTTATAAAAAAGAAAAAGCCTTGGTGTTAAAGCAGGGTGGGTTTTTTATAAAAACTATGTTAGGCGAGAAAAAACTTGACATTGATGTAGCGGTAAATATCGTACATGGAAAAGATGGCGAAGATGGCAAAATAGCTGCTTTGCTTGATTTTTATGGTATAAAATACATAGGACCGCGCATAGAAGCTAGTGTTTTATCTTTTAATAAGGTTTTAACTAAACTTTATGCACAAAGTGTAGGGGTAAAAACACTTGATTATAAGGTTTTAAATTTGCATAAAGAGCAAAATGTTTCTTTAGACTTTCCTTGTATTTTAAAGCCTGCAAGATTAGGTAGTAGCATAGGTATAAGTATAGTTAAAGATGAAAGTGAGCTTAAATATGCTAAAGATGTTGCTTTTGAATTTGATGAGGATGTTGTGGTTGAAAAATTTGTAAGCAATATTAAAGAATATAACTTAGCAGGTTGTATGATAGGTGAAAAAATGGAATTTTCTATCATTGAAGAGCCTAGAAAAAATGAAATTTTAGATTTTGAACAAAAATATTTAGGTTTTTCAGAAAGTTCTAAAGTCAGTGAAGCGGATATTAGTGAAGAATTAAAGCAAAAACTAAGGGATAATTTTACGAGAATTTACAATCCTTTATTTAAAGGAGCTTTGATTCGCTGTGATTTTTTTGTGATAGGTGATGAGGTTTATTTAAATGAGATCAATCCAAATCCAGGATCATTGGCAAATTATTTATTTGAAGATTTTACTAACACAGTTGATAATTTAGCAAAAAATATAGAGCTAGAAAAGCAAATTAAGATTGATTATGCTTTTATTCACAGTATTAATGGGCAAAAAGGTAAGTTATAATCATGGCTACTTTTAGCAAAGATGAAATTTATACCGCAACTGAAGTAGTAAGAAATTTCAGTACTATGCTTGAAAAAACAAAAAAGAGCGAAAATGGTAGAGTGGTGATAGTAAAAAATAATAAATTTGAAGCCGTGCTTTTAAGTTTTGAAGAATATGAGCGTTTAAATGAAGCTGTAATGCTTTTAGAAAAGATTTATAAAGATAAAAAAGGCTAGAAATGGCAAAAACTAGAGTATATTCTAATGGATATTTTTATAATTTAAGTTATGAAATCATCAATCCAAAATGTGAAAAAACAATTCTTATTTTACACGGTTGGGGTGCTAATAAAGAGCTTATGAAACAAGCTTTTGAAAAGCCTTTAAATGATTTTAAACAAATTTATTTAGATTTGCCTGGTTTTGGAAATTCAAGCATAGATGCGCCTATGGATTCTTATGCTTATGCCAAGGTTGTAGAAGACTTTTTAACTACAATTGAGCAAAAAACAGATTATTTAATGGGGCATTCTTTTGGTGGAAAAGTTGCGACTATTATGTGTCAAAATGCTAATTTTCAGGGTTTGATTTTACTTTCTAGCGCAGGTGTGGTTTTGCCAAAAAGCTTTAAAGTGAGGTTTAAAATAGCCTTGTTTAAAATTTTAAAAAATCTTCCTTATGGGGATTTTTGGAGGAAATTTTTTATTAGCAAAGATGCTCAAGGCATGAGTGAGGTGATGTATGAAACCTTTAAGAAGGTTGTTAATGAAAATTTAGAAAATGAATTTCAAAAGCTTAAAAACCCTATTTTGATTTTTTGGGGTAATGAAGATAAGGCTACGCCTTTAAAAAGTGGAGCGATTATCCACTCTCTAGCACAAAAAGGAAATTTTTTTGCATTAGATGGGGATCATTTTTTCTTTTTAAAACATGCTGATTTTATAAATGAAAAAATACATGAGGAATTTTTAAAAAATGATTAGTATGATAGCCTTTTCAAGTTTGAATTTTTTACTTGGATTTTACCTGATTTTAGCTTTGCAATGGTATTCTTATAAATTCTCACGCATAATTTTACATTTTGCTAAGCTTTTGTGGCATTTATATTTTTTAATAATTCCTTATTTTGCTTTTGTGTTTTCTTTGTATAGCGGAAATTTTTATTTATATTTTATAGTTTTTGCTTTATCTTTGTTATATGGTGGGTACTTATATAAAAATTTAGATAAAAAGCTGGTTTTTACTGCTAGGATTAAGCGTTATTTTTTATTTTTGTCGCTTTTTACTTTAGTATTTATGCCATTTTTTTGGATAGGTTTAGAAGCTTTAGTAGCTGCATTTTTATTAAGCTTTTTAGTAGAAAAAATAAACCAAAATACATTTATAAAAAAAGCAAATAAAAAAATTTGTGATAATCCAAATTTAAAAATTATTCTAATTACTGCTAGTTTTGGAAAAACAAGTATAAAAAATTTTTTATACGAACTTTTAAAAGATGAGTTTAAGTGCTATAAAACTCCAAGAAGTGTTAATACTTTCATGGGTATAGTAAAAGATATCAATGAAAATTTAGAAAATAATACTGAAATTTATATTGTAGAAGCTGGCGCAAGAGAGCAGAATGATATTTTAGAAATTACAGAGTTTTTAAATCCTCAAATTTGTATAGTAGGTGAGATTGGTTTGGCGCATTTGGAGTATTTTAAAACTCAAGATAATATCCGCAGTGCTAAGTTGCAAGCTTTAAAATCCAAACGTTTGGAAAAATACTTTTTACACTCAAGCACCTTATATGAAAATGAATTTTATGATAATTGTTTAAGTGATGTTAGGGCAAGTTTAGAAGGTTTAGATTTTAAAATAAGATTAGATGGTAATATTTATGATTTTCATGCGAATTTATTAGGTGCTTTTAATGCTTATAATATTAGCGTGTGTATTTTACTTGCTCATTATTTAGGAATAAAAATAGAAAATATTATAAAAAGTGTATTAAATTTAAAAGCAGTAGAGCATCGTTTGCAAGTGATTTCTAAAGAGCCTAAATTTATTATAGATGATGGTTTTAATGGAAATTTTAAAGGTATGAGTCAAAGCTATGAGCTTTGTAAAAGCTATCAAGGAAGAAAAGTTTTGGTAACTCCTGGTATAGTTGAAGTTAATGAAGAAGAAAATATAAAATTATGCAAGATAATCAATGAATGTTTTGATTTTGTAATTATTACTTCAGAGGCTAATAGCACGATTTTGCAAAAATATATTACATTAGATTTTTATGTATTAAAAGAAAAATCTCAACTTGTGCAAACTTTATCAAAATTAACCCAAAATGGAGATTTGATTTTATTTTCTAATGATGCGCCAAGTTTTATGTAAAACCATTTAGCTTAAAAAGGCCAAATGGTTTCCATGAATTTTGTCCCCCAAGGCTTGCGTGTAGATTTATCTATATCACCTTCTGTTTTATAAAGAATTTTTGCATCAGCTATGTATTTACTATCTATCATATTATCCTGAGAAATATCATAAGGTCTTATAACCCCACTTAGCTGAATGATTTGTTTTTCACCGTTAATTAAAAGCTCACGACTTCCTTCTATAAAATAATTTCCATTAGATAAAACTTTAATCACTCTAGCAGAAATGGTGGTTTGGAAATTTTCACTTCTAGTTTGGCTTCCTGTGCCTTGATATTGTGAAGTACTTGCTGTAGTATAGCCTATATTTGTATAATCATTGATAAAATCTCTAGCTTTACTAAGTCCAGCACCAGTGGTTACTTGTCCTCCGCCTAAATTAACATTATTGTTTTTACTTGTAGCTTTAGAGCCTTGTGAGTTTTGTGTAGCATTTTCTCTAATGACTACGGTTACTAAATCATTTACATTCATTGCTTTTTTATCAGAAAATAAAGGATTATCTCCTTTACCAAATAGCGATCCAGGATTGCTTTGGGTGTTATGATTTTGTTTTGGAGCCAATTCTTCTACATAAGTTGGAGGTTTCATGTTAATATGTGGATCGACTGTGGCGCTACAACCAAACATTACAAAAGGTAACAAGTAAAAATTAACATTTTTAAATTTCATAGCTTTATAACCTTATATTATTGTGATGAATTTTAAAATTATTATATTACAAAAAAACAATTATTTTGTTAAAAAAGAGGAAAAAATGAAATCCATGTTTTTATTAAATTGTGTTGATGAGAAATTTTTAACACAGTCTTTAGAAAAAGTTCAAGGTAAAATAGCCTTTTACTTTCCTGTTTTTTGTGAAAAAAATAAAGAAAAAATTGCTTTAATATGTTCAAAAACCAATTTTAAGCTAGATTTTTTTAGTAGTTTTGAAAAAAATAATTATCAAAGCAAATTTGCTCAAAATTCAAATGATTTTTTTAAAAAAATAATTCAAGATTATGAAAAATTAAAAAAAGAAAATGATTTTGTTATAGTGGTTGGAGTAGATGATTTTGGTTTGATGGGAGATTTGAGTTTAAATATAGCCTTAGCTAAAGAGCTAAATGCTCCACTATATGCAAAAAGTCAAGATGAAAATCATACTATGTTAAATTTTTTACTAAGTCAAAAGCTTAGCGACTTTGTTTTGTTAAAAGAAAATGAAGATTTTACTCAAGATTTATTACAAGAATATACCTATAAAACTCAGGCAAGATTTTCTTATGAGCTTTTTGAAAAAGCAAAAGCAGATAAAAAAGTAGTGGTTTTGCCTGAAAGTTTTGATGAAAGAGTATTAAAAGCTAGTGAGTTTTTAATGCAAAATGAGATTGTTGATTTGATTTTGCTAGGCGATAGCAATGAAATTTGTGCTAAAGCTAATAGTTTAAATATTAACATCGATGGTGTACGTATTATAAATCCTAAAAATTCTCAATATAATGAAGAATTTGAAGAGCTTTTGTATGAAGCTAGAAAAAGTAAAGGTATGAGTAAAGAAGAAGCTAAAAAATTAGTGCAAGATAAAACATATTTTGCAACCTTGCTTGTACATACTCAAAAAGCGCATGCTATGGTAAGTGGTGCGAGTACAACTACTGCTGAAACTATTCGTCCTGCCTTGCAAATTATCAAAACAAAACCTGATGTGAGTTTAGTTTCTGGTATGTTTTTTATGTCTTTAGAAGATAAGGTTTTGGTTTTTGCTGATTGTGCTGTTATGCCAAATCCAACTCCTGAGCAACTTGCTGAAATTGCTTATGTGAGCGCAAATAGCGCTAAAGCTTTTGGGCTTGAACCTAAAGTGGCTTTGCTTTCGTATTCTAGTGGAGATAGTGGAAGCGGGGCTAGCGTGGATGCAATTAAAGAAGCTACTAAAATAGCTAAAGAAAAATATCCTCAACTTGAGCTAGAAGGTCCTATACAATTTGATGCAGCATATGATATGCTAACAGCAAAAAGTAAAATGCCAAATTCTAAAGTAGCAGGAAGAGCAAATGTATATGTGTTTCCTGATTTAAATGCGGCAAATATTTGCTATAAAGCAGTTCAAAGAACGGCAAATTCTTTAGCGATTGGTCCGATTTTACAAGGTCTTAAAAAGCCGATTAATGATTTAAGTAGAGGTTGTTTGGTAGAAGATATTGTTAATACTGTGATTTTAAGTGCTATTCAAGCACAAGAATAAGGAGAAAAATGAAAATATTGGTTTTAAATTCAGGTTCATCTTCAATTAAATTTAAGCTTTTTGAAAAAGATGAGGCTTTAGCATCTGGTTTGGTGGAAAAAATAGGCGAGCAAAGCTCTAAAATAGAGTTAAAAGATCTAAAAAGTGGTCAAAAATATAAAAAAGAATTAGCGATTAAAGATCATGAACAAGGTATTGAATTAGTAAATGAACTATTTGCTCAAAGTGGAATTTTACATGATTTAAATGAGCTTGATGGATGTGGACATAGGATAGTTCATGGAGGCCCAAATTTAACCAAGCATTGTTTGGTAGATGATGAAATTTTAAAAGAAATTGATAGAGTTGCTCACATAGCACCTTTACATAACCCTGCGCATTTAATAGGTATTAAAACTATGATAAAAGCTGCTCCAAAAGTTCCTAATGTGACAGTTTTTGACACAGCTTTTCATCAAAGTATGCCTGATTATGCTTATATGTATGCTTTACCTTATGAGTTTTATGAAAAACACCAAGTTAGAAAATACGGCTTTCACGGTACATCACATTCTTATGTAAGCAAGCAAGCTGCACATATACTTGGTAAAAATATTAATGAATTTAATGCAATTAGCGCTCATCTTGGAAATGGTGCGAGTGTTTGTGCTATAGAAAATGGAAAATGTGTAGATACTTCTATGGGCTTTACACCGCTAGAAGGTTTGATTATGGGAACTAGATGTGGAGATATTGATCCTGCTGTATTACCATTTTTAGCAAAAGAATTAAATTTAAACCCATCTGATTTAGACACTATAATGAATAAAAAAAGTGGGGTTTATGGAATTTGTGGGTTTAATGACTTTAGAGATATTGAAGCTCAAATTGAACAAAATAACGAAAAAGCAAGACTTGCTCTTGATATGTTTTGTTATCGTTTAAGTAAATATATCGGTTCTTATTTTGCGATTTTGCCTAGAGTTGATGCATTGATTTTTACAGCTGGTATAGGCGAAAATGATAATATTGTTAGAGCAAAAGTATGCCAAAGACTAGCGCATTTGGGATTTGATATAGATTTAGATAAAAATGCACAACTTAGAAATGGTGAGATTAGTAAAAAAGACTCTAAAATTAAAATTTTAATTATTCCAACAGAAGAAGAATTAGAAATAGCTAAAATTACCACAGAGCTTATTAAAAATAAATAACCTTGAGTTTTAAAACTCAAGGTTTGTTTTAAAATGCAGGGACTACTGCACCTTGGTATTTTTCATTGATAAAGTCTTTTACTTTTTGACTTTGTAAAGCCTTTACTAAAGCCTTGATTTTAGGATTGTCTTTATTATCTTGAGTGGTTACTAAGATATTGGCATAAGGACTTTCTTTGCTTTCTATTAAAATAGAATCTTTCACAGGATTTAAGTTTGCTGATAAGGCATAGTTTGAGTTAATCACTGCAAAATCAACATCATCTAAAGCTCTTGGAAGTTGTGCTGCTTTTAACTCTTTAAATTTGATATTTTTTGGATTATCTTTAATATCAAGTGGAGTTTTTAATGTGCTATTTTCAAAACTAACGAGCTTGGTGCTAGCGATAATATCTAAAGCTCTACTTTCATTTGTCGGATCATTTGGTACAGCTATGGTAGCATTTTGTGGAAGATCTTGGATGTTTTTATATTTTTTAGAATAAACTGCCATTGGTTCGATGTGAATTTTTGCAACGCTAATTAATTTTGTACCTTTATTAGCATTAAACTCATCTAAATAAGGCTGATGTTGGAAAAAATTTGCATCAAGTTCTTTACTATCTGTACTAAGATTTGGTAAAACATAGTCATTAAATTCTTTAATTTCCAATGTGTAACCTTCTTTTTTTAGCAAATCTTTAGTTTGTTCTAAAATTTCAGCATGAGGAACAGGTGTTGCACCTACAGTGATAACTTCATTAGCAAATAAACTTGCACCTAAAATTGTGCTTGCAGCGAGCAATTTTAACAATTTCATTTTAACTCCTTTTTATAGTTTAAAATGCTTGATTATATTATAAAAATATTAATAAGATAAGAAAAGTTTTATTTTTGTTTGTTTTTATATTCTTTGGCAAAATGTTTAAGTTCTTTTATAAAATCTACATAACCACCTTTATACCAACTTTTTTGAGCATTAATAAGGGCTTTTCCAATTTTATAAGAATAAGTATTTTGATTTTTAATACCTTCGCTTTTATAATCATCATAGCTTGATAAAGGTGGAAGTTTAAGATAAGGTTTTGTTTTTAAATCTTTTTGATATTGCTTGGCAAGTTTTGTGTGTTTATAGTAAATCTTTAGTAGAGTAAAAGGTAAAAAAGGAATTTTTTTCTTATTTTTAGTACATTCTATAAAAGCATAACCTAGTTTGTATGATAAATGATATCTTATTCTTGCTTTTGCTTGAGTGTTAATAGCTTTTATTCCATCTAAATATCTACTTCCACCAAGTTTTAACCATTTTTCATAATACTCTTGCCATTTAGGCCATGTTTGATTGCATAAAACATTATTCCAAAAACGATTATTACTACCTTCAGCATGTGTTATAGAAGCTTTTTGTGATAAATTGGTTCTATAATCAATATTTCCATTATAAGTATCTTTTAAATCTTTTATTTTAAATTTGTGTTCTAGCACCAGTAGTGTAAACAATCCTTGATCGTTTAAATTTTGAATGTTTTCGTTTAAATGTTTATATATAAATTGATAACACTGCAAAGGATTAGGTATAAGATCGGTAAAGACTAAAATTCCAGTTAAATACGTACGTTTTTGATGATGCTCTTTTTTTGCAGGCAGGCTTTCAAGAAGCAAAGTTTTACCTAATCTTGCACCAAAATGATATTTTCTAGCTCTTAATTTACTAAGTTCATCTATACTTTTTAAAAGCAAAACATCAAAATCAAGATAAATAATACTCTCGCATTCATCTAAAAACTTAAAAGCTTCAAATCTTGCAAAAGCCATATGCGTCCATCTTTTTAAGAAAAATAAATTATCAATATCATTTTGATTTTTACTAAGAGTGGCTAAAAAATCTTCTTGAGTAAAAGGAATAAATTTAATTGTTTTGTTTTTAACAATTTTTCGCATGATATTTTGATCATTCAAGCTAAAGCCATCATGTAAAATATAAAATACATCCACCTTTTCACCCATAACATCCATGATATTAATGAGCAAGGTTCCTATGGTAAAGCTTGAATTTTTAGTTGCTGCTAGCAAAATACCAAGTTTATGTTTCATTGTTTATCTTTTGGTGATTTTATAAAGAATATTTCCTATAAATTGTATGATTTGCACTAGTATAATTAAAATCACAACAGTTTGAATCATAATATCAGTTCTAAAACGTTCATATCCATAGCGAATAGCCACATCACCCAAGCCACCACCACCAACAGTTCCTGCCATAGCGGAAAATCCAATAACAATAATTAAAATTAAAGTAATACCATTAATAATACTTGGCAAAGCCTCATTAAACATAACTTTAAAGATGATTTGTGCTTTGCTAGCTCCATAAGATCTTGCTGCTTCAATGATAGCAGGATCAATTTCTTTAAATGCACTTTCAATCATTTTAGCTAAATAAGGTGCAATTCCTATGGTAAGTGGCACTATCGTAGCAGTTGTACCTATGCTAATGCCAATAAGATATTTTGTAAAAGGACTTAAAACTACAATGAGCACTAAAAATGGAAAAGATCTTAAAATATTAATGATAAAATCAAGCACACTATAAATGCTTTTATTTTCCCATAAGCCGCCTTTATCAGTAACAGTAAGTACAATTGCAGGGATAAGTGCAATTAAAAAGGCTAAAAAAGTGGCTGTAAAACTCATATAAAGAGTTTCTAGTAATGCTGGATAAAGTATATTTTCAAAATTTCTTAAAATTGCTTCTAAGTTCATTATACAAGCTCCCAAATAACGCCATTTTCTTGTAAATAATTTAAAACTCTTTCTTGATCTTTAGCTTCTATATTGATCACCAAATTTCCTAAAGCATTGTTGTTTAGTTTTTCTATCTTACCCCAAACTATATTAAAATCAATATTTAAGCTTCTAGCCATATGAGTGATTATGCTTTGGTTTGCTTTTTCTTTGCAAAAATATAAGCGCACATTGACTCCATTTTGTGGTAAAAAATCACTTTCACCTAAGAATTCACGCATTTTTTCACTTGGTTTTAAGAATAAATCCTCGATTTTCCCTTGACCTATGATTTGTCCATGTTCTAATAATACAGCCTTTTGAGCTATTTGTTTTACTGCTTCCATTTCATGAGTTACTAATACTACACTGATGTTAAATTCTTGATTGATTTTGGCAATAAGCTCTAAAATGTTATTTGTAGTATTTGGATCAAGTGCAGAAGTAGCTTCATCGCTTAGTAAAATTTTAGGATTTAAAGCAAGGGCTCTAGCTATGGCTACTCTTTGTTTTTGCCCACCACTTAGCTCATTTGGATAAGCTTTGCTTTTAGCTAAAAGTCCCACAAGATCTAAAAGTTCATTAACTCTTTTTTGAATTGTGCTTTTATCAAAATTATGAATTTCTAAAGGCATAGCTACATTTTCAAATACATTTTTTCTACTCATAAGTGCAAAATGTTGAAAAATCATCCCTATATCTTTTCTAAATACTCTTAACTCTTTTTCTTTTAAAGTAGCTATTTCTTTACCAAAAACTTCCACACTACCGCTTTGATAATTTTCCAAACCATTAATACATCTTAGCAAAGTTGATTTTCCTGCTCCGCTGTGTCCAACAAGAGCATAAATTTCTCCTTCTTTAACTTCTAAAGAAACATCATTTATAACTAATTCTTTGCCATAATATTTTTTAAGATTTTGTATTTTTATCACTTATTAGCCTTCTAAATTAGAAATTTCATCATTGATTTTTTCAAGTTGAGTTTTAATGCTTTCAAGTTGAGTTTTATTTTGCTCAACAACCGCAGCCGGTGCATTAGAGATAAATTTTTCATTTTTCATCATAGCATCTAGCCTGTTAAATTCTTTTTCAAGTTTTGTTTTTTGACTATTAAGTCTATTTAAAACACCGCTTAAATCAAGATCTTGAGTTGGTATAAATACTTCTAAATTCTCACTTACATCTCTAATGGATTTTTCTAAATTTGTACTAATAAACTCGATGTTTTCACATTTTGCAAGTGTTGAGATAAAATTAGTGTAATTTTTTAACTCAGCTATTAAACTCTCATCGTTTAATTTTATACAAGCTTTTTGAATTTTTGCATTTGCAAGCTCTACTAGGGTTTTTGCACGGCGTAAACTCACTATGCTTTCTATAATGATATTAAATAATTTTTCGATTTTTTCATTTCTAGAATTAAATTTAGGATATTTTGAAATCATTATAGACTCATGAGTTTGGATAGAAGTTTTACTTAACTCATGGTATAAATACTCACTAATAAATGGCATGAAAGGATTTAAAAGTTTTAATGCTTCTTTAAAAATGCTTCCAAGTTCTTTTATGCTTGATTTTTCAGCCTTACTAAGCTCAATCCCCCAATCACAAAATTCATCCCAGAAAAATCTATACAAAGTATTTGCAGCATCATTAAAGCGGTAATTATCTAAATTTTCTCTTGTTTCTTTTACGCATACTTCAAAACGAGACAGTATGTATTTTGCCAAGTTAGTTTGAATTTTGCTTTTATCTAAATCTTCAAATTTTTCTTCATTTAAAAGTAAAAATTTGCTTGCATTATAAAGCTTGTTGGTAAAATTTCTAACTTGTATGAGTTTGTCATTGCTTAATTTTATATCTCTACCTTGGATAGCTAAAAGAGCAAGAGTAAAACGCAAGATATCAGCACTGTATTCATCCACACTTTGCACAGGATCAATGACATTGCCTAAAGACTTACTCATTTTTCTACCTTGCTCATCTTTAACCAAAGCATGTAAATATATATCTTTAAAAGGAAGCTCACCTAAGGCATTAGTACTTTGAAACATCATTCTTGCAACCCAGAAAAATAAAATATCAAAGCCGGTGATTAATAAAGAATTTGGATAAAAATCTTTTAAGTCATCTTCACGCCAAAGTGTGTTTTTGCTCCAGTCTTTATTACCCCAACCTAAAGTACTCATAGCCCAAAGACCAGAAGAAAACCAAGTGTCTAAAACATCAGGGTCTTGTTTGAAATTAGTGCTTTGGCATTTTGGACATTGACTTGGAGTTTCTTCGCTTGCCCATTCATGAGAGCATTCACAATAATACACAGGAATTTGATGACCCCACCAAAGTTGTCTTGAAATACACCAATCTTTTAAATCTCTCATCCAAGCATTAAAGCTATTAATCCAATGTGCAGGGTAGAATTTGCTTCCACCAAGATTAACTTTTTCTATGCTTTCTTTTGCGATTTCATTTTTTACAAACCATTGTTTAGAAATGTAAGGTTCTACTACATTTTTACAACGATAGCAATATCCTACTTGATTAGTATAGTCTTCTATTTTTTCAACAAAACCTTTTTCTTGTAATTCTTTTATAATAGTATCTCTTGCTTTTAATCTTTCTAAGCCTTTAAAATGCAAGCAATGTTCATTTAAAATACCTTTTTCATCAAAGATAGTAATAAATTCAAGTTTATGTCTTAAGCCTACTTCATAGTCATTATGGTCATGTGCTGGGGTTACTTTCACAAAGCCTGTGCCAAATTCCATATCTACATGCTCATCAGCAATAATAGGAATTTTTCTATCTATTAAAGGCAAAACGACATTTTTGCCTATTAAGTGTTTAAATCTTTCATCGTTTGGATTAACCATCACAGCACTATCGCCAAAATAAGTTTCTGGTCTTGTAGTGGCTACTACGATGAATTCTTGAGAATTTTCTAAGAAATATTTTAAATAATATAATTTTCCTTTATTTTCTTTATGTTCTACTTCTATATCGCTTAATGCTCCATCATGAGTACACCAATTTACCATGTAATTTCCACGCACAATAAGCTTTTTATCATAAAGATCTACAAAGGCTTTTTTTACTGCATTTACCAAACCCTCATCCATAGTAAAGCGCAAGCGACTCCAAGCAGGAGTGATACCCAAAATTCGCATTTGCTTAACTATAGTGCCACCGCTTTGCTCTTTCCATTCCCATACTTTTTTTATAAATTCTTCTCTACCAAGTTCTTCTTTTTTAATACCTTGAGCTAAAAGTTGTTTTTCTACAACATTTTGTGTTGCAATGCCTGCATGATCAAGCCCTGGTTGATAAAGAGTCTTATAACCATCCATTCTTTTATAACGCGTCGTGATATCTTGTAAAGTACAAGTTAGAGCATGACCTATGTGTAAAACGCCTGTTACATTAGGTGGTGGCATCATAATACAAAAGTTTTTACCTTTTTCTTGAATTTTTTCATTGCCGTTGATTTCAAAATATCCGCGTTCTTCGCAAATTTTATAATATTCTTTTTCTAGTGATTTATCATACATAATTGCTACCTTGAGAATGAAAATAAATTGTTATGTTAGCTTAAAATTGTTAAAGAAGTTTTGAATTTTAGAAATTAGTTATAAAAAACTAATTTCTACTTTACGATTATTTTGTCTTTGAGAATCAGATTTATCTTTAGTAGGGTAGGTGTCTTTTCCTAAAGATTCTATTTCTATAACCTCAGTAAAGCTAAAGAAATGTTTAGCTACATTCATTGCTCTATTTAATCCTATCATGTAGTTTGCAAAAGTACTACCTCTATCGTCTGCATAACCTTGAAATTTAATTCTTTTGATTATATCTTCTCTTGCTAGATTTTGATTGATTTTTTCAAGTAAATTTTCATTGCTGTATTCGCTATATCCATTTCTTTCAAATAAAAATTTCAAATCAGAAATTTTAACATCTACATAATTATATTTTTTCTTATTTTTAGCAAAAACAATATCTTTATTATATATGCTTAATTTCATATTATCATTTGATAGCATATCGATAAAAATAGTTAAATTATAATCTTGGGAATTAACTTTAATAGGATTAATCATTTCTTTTAGCATATCAACTCTATAATCACTTAAGCTTTTTCCATCTAGCACATAAACTTTAACAAAATCATCACTCAATCTTGGCTCATATCTGCTAGTTTTGCCTTTTGCAATGTATTCTTGCATGGTATTTTTATATTTTGTTGTTTTTTCTTTTTTTACGCTTGTTTGTTTGTTGTTTTCAACTGGAGTTTTTTCTTCTTTTTGGACTACTTTAGGTGTAGTAATTTCATTTTTAGAAACTTCAGCTATATTTGTTTGGGTTGTTGGAGCAACTTCTTGAGTGCTTGTATTTTCATCTATGATAGGATTATTTTGTACCGGAGTTTCTTCTTTTAAAGGCTCTTGGTTTGTTTGCTGTGGTTGGTAGTAAGTATTATCACTTATATTATTTCTTTCTTGATTGTATTGAGTGCTTGGTGGAGTGTAGCTTTGATAAGAACTACTTTTTTTATAATCATATACATAAGTATTTGAATCATCTTCAAAATACCACATATAAAAACCAATACTAGCGCCTATTAGCACCACAAAAGCTATACTAAAAGCAATAATACTTTTCATTTTTTATCCTTTGTGAAGTCCTTAAAAGGACTTTGATTATTTATAATTTTTAATAGAATTTTCTAAAATTTCACTTGCTTTTTCAATACCTGCAAATTCTTTTACTTTTACCCATTTGTTTGGTTCAAGCATTTTATATGTTTCAAAGAAATTTTTGATTTTATCTAAGCTCGCTTTTGGTAAATCATCTAAACTTTTAATATTATCATATCTTGGGTCAATTTTACTTACAGGAACAGCAAGTAATTTTTCATCCATACCACTTTCATCTTCCATCAATAATACTCCTATTAAACGACAAGGAATCACAGCTCCTGCTTGGATAGGGTATTCATTTAAAACTAAAACATCAATAGGATCGCCATCATCTGCAAGAGTGTTTGGTATAAAACCATAGTTTGCTGGATAAAACATAGCTGAATACATTACACGATCAACCATGATGGCTCCGCTTTCTTTGTCAAGTTCGTATTTAATGTTTGATCCATAAGGAATTTCAATAACTGCATTAAGTTTGTTTGGTACTTCTCCAACTTTGATTTTGCTAATATCCATTTTTTATCCTTTATTTTAATAAATCATTGATTAAATTTTTCATATCAGCTACGATAGCTTCAATACTTCTTTCACCATTGATTATATGGTGGATATTTTCTTTAGTATAAAAATTTGTTATTTCTTCTAAAGGTTCTAAATAAACTTTCATTCTATTATTGAAAACTTCTTCGTTATCATCAGCACCTCTAGCACGTCCTAAAACTCTTTCTCTAGCAACTTCTTCGCTAACTTTAACTTCTATAACACCTTTTAAAATTACTTCACTTTGGTTTTTTAATACCTTATCAAACTCAAGCATTTGTTCAACACTTCTTGGATAACCATCTATTAATATAGTATTAGTTGGTGCATTTTTTAAAGCAGTGATGATGGTATTAACTACCACTTCTAAAGGAACTAAATTTCCCTTAGAAATAAAGCTATCGATAGTCTTTCCAAGTTCGCTTCCACTAGCCACTTCTGCTCTTAGTAAATCACCTGTAGAATAGTGAGTAACGCTTGCATCATCTTTAGCTATGATGCTTGCATCGGTTGTTTTACCACTACCTGGTGCACCTATAATTAAAAATAATTGTTTCATTTAGTATTCTCCCTTAATCTTATACCTAATTCTCTCATTTGTTCATTGCTTACTTCGCTTGGAGCTTGAGTCATAAGACATTGTGCTCTTTGTGTTTTAGGAAAAGCTATGACTTCTCTAATGCTTGAAGATTTTGTTAAAAGCATGATAAGTCTATCAAGGCCTATTGCTATACCACCATGTGGCGGTGCTCCAAAGCTTAATGCATCAAGTAAGAAACCAAATTTCTTTCTTTGCTCTTCTTCATTAATATTTAAAAGCTTAAAGACTTTTTGTTGGATAGGGCTTTTATGAATTCTTATACTACCACCACCTAATTCTACACCATTTAACACCACATCATGTGCAATAGAATTAATTTCTTCTAAATCTTGCTCGTCAATATTTTTTGGCATAGTAAATGGATGGTGCATTGCAGAATAGCTTCCATCATCATTTTGTTCAAACATAGGAAAATCAATAACCCATAAAAATTCTAATTTATCCTCATCAATAATTTTCATTTCATCAGCGAGGAATAATCTAAATCTACCCATATAATCAAGCACGGTTTTCTTAGCTCCTGCACCAAAAAATACTACATCTCCAACTTCTAATTCACATCTTTGGATTAAAGCATTTAAATCCTCTTTGCTAAAGAATTTACAAAGTGGACCCTTAGGACCATCTTCTTTCATTTGTATGAATGCGAGTCCTGCTGCCCCAAATTTGCGTACAAAATCTTCAAATCTTTGCATTTGGCGTTTAGAAAAAATCGTATCGCCTTTTGGAACTCTTAAAGCTTTAATGCGATTTTTCTTCGTATCTTTTGCGATATTTGTAAAAATTTCGTTATTTGATTTTGAAAAAATATCAATCACATCAATAAATTTCATATCAAATCTTAAATCAGGCTTATCAGAGCCATAATTTTCCATAGCTTCTTTATAACTCATTTGTCTAAAAGGTATGCTAATTTCTTTTCCGCAAGCTTTGAAAATATCTTTAAGTAAATTTTCTGCCATAGCTATGATATCTTTTTGCTCACAAAAACTCATTTCTATATCTATTTGAGTAAATTCAGGTTGGCGATCTGCTCTTAAATCCTCATCTCTAAAGCATTTTGCAATTTGAAAATATCTATCAAATCCTGAACACATTAAAAGTTGTTTGAAAAGTTGAGGACTTTGAGGTAAGGCATAAAATTCGCCTTGATGTACGCGTGATGGTACTAAATAATCCCTTGCACCTTCTGGAGTGGCTTTAGTTAAAATAGGAGTTTCAACTTCTAAAAATCCCATTTTTGATAAAGAATTTCTTGCTGCTATACAAGCAGTTGATCTTAGAGCAAAATTATCATAAAGCTTTTTACTTCTTAAATCTAAAAATCTATATTTTAATCTTAATTCTTCATTTACGCTTTCATCACCTATAGCAAAAGGCACTACAGCGCTTTCATTTTCAATAGTAAGTTTGCTTATAACAACTTCTATTTCTCCAGTTTTTAATTTTGGATTTACAAGTCCTTCACCGCGTGGGCGAATTTTACCTTGTGCTATTAAAACATATTCATTTCTTACTGATGAAGCTATATTATGTGCTTCTTGATTATCTGCAGGATCACATACTAACTGTATAAGTCCGCTACGATCTCTAAGATCGATAAAAATTACACCTCCATGATCACGGTAAGAATTTACCCAACCACATAATGTTACTTCCTCGCCAACATTTTGTATGTTAAGCTCTGTATTATAATGAGTTCTCAAAATTTTTCCTTAGCTTAATATTTGTTCAATTTTGTTATTATAGTATTTTATTCTTTTGCTTAGCTAAGTTTTGTTATAATTTTTTTATGAAAAAAAATATAAATATAGAAAAAATTCAAAAAATAGGCTTATTTTGTAGGTTAAATACAAATTTAAACAAGCAAATTGATTTTTTAAGAGCAATTTTTTTGCAAAAAAATATAGAGCTTGTGTTGCTAGAGCAAGAAAAAATTAATCTAAAAGATTTACAAGAATTAGATTTTTTGATTTCTCTGGGTGGAGATGGTACGCTTTTGTCTTTATGTAGACAAGTTTATCAAGCTAAAAAGCCTATTTTGGGTATAAATGCAGGAAATTTAGGTTTTTTAACAGCTCTTTCTTTTAATGAGGTAGAAAGTTTTTTTAAAGATTTTTTTAAAAGTGATTTTAAAATAGAAAAAGCCAAAATGCTTCAAATAACGCTTTGTAAAAAAAACAAAATCATTAAAAAATTTGCTTTTAATGATGCGGTTTTTTCTCGTGATAATGCTTTAATGGCAAATGTGGAAGTTTTTTTTGAAAATAAACTTTTTAATGCTTATTATGGAGATGGTTTGATTATAGCTAGCTCAAGTGGCTCAACTGCTTATAATATTAGTGCAGGCGGACCTATAGTGCATCCTTGGAGTGAAATTTTTGTTTTAACGCCAGTTTGTTCTCATTCTTTAACCCAAAGACCTATAGTTTTGCCTTATGGCTTTGAGCTTGAATTAAAAGTTGAGCATTGTTTACTGTATTTAGATGGGCAAGAAGTGATTGATCCTAAAGAATATGATAAAATTCTTATAGGACTTAGTAAAAAACAACTTAGTTTTATACATAAAAAAGATAGAGATTATTTCCAAGTTTTAAAAGAAAAGTTAAATTGGGGTAAGTGATGATAGAAAGTATTTTGATTAAAGAAAATTTAGGTTTTAAACAAGCAAAATTAGACTTAGAAGCTGGACTTACTGTCTTTACTGGTTTAAGTGGTGCTGGAAAGTCTGTACTTTTTAAGGCTATTTTGGCAGCATTTGCTCTAAGTGAGAGTGAAGCTAAAATGGTAGAAATTTTGTTAAATGATGAGCTTGAATTAGATGAGTTTGGTATTGAAAATGAAGAATTAAACGTATTTAAACTTTTAAAAGATAAAAGCTCGCGTTATTTTATCAATAATCAACTTATTTCAAAAAAGAATTTAGCCTTGCTTTCTAAGAAATTTGTAAAATATCTTTCAGCTAAGGAAAATAATGAGTTCTCAAATGAAAGGTTTTTAAACTTACTTGATTTTATGCAATCAAAAGAGGATAAGAAATTTCAAGATTTTTTAAATGAATATAAAAATATTTATAAAGAATATATGGAAAATAAAACTAAATTAGAAAAAATTCAAGAAGAAGAAAAAAAGGTAGAAGAATTAAAAGAATTTACGAGCTTTGAAATACAAAAAATCCAAAGCATTAATCCAAAAATTGGCGAATTTGATGAATTAATGAGTTTTAAAAAAAGGCTTTCAAAAAAAGACAAAATCGATGCAGCTTGGAATAGGGCAAGTAGAATTTTTGAGTTAGAATCAGCAGTGATTGAAGCTTTGCAAATTAGTGATGTTGATAGTTCATTTTTTTCAGAGTGTTTAAATGAGCTAAGGGCAGTGTGGGAAAATCAAAGTTTTGATGATTTTGATTTTGATATAGAAGAAGTGCTTGATAGGATAGAAAAACTTTCTTCTTTGATTTCAAAATATGGAAGCATAGAAGAAGCTTTAGAAGCTTTAGAGAAGAAAAAGGCAGAATTAGCTCATTATGAAAATTTAAGTTTTGAAAAAAAGGAATTAGAAGAAAAAGTACAAAGTACTAAAATACTTTTAGATGAGAAAAGTCAAAAATTAAGTACTTTGCGTAAAAAAAGATTAAAAGAGCTTGAAAAATTACTGAATTTTTATCTTGAAAAACTTTATATGAAAGAAGTTAAATTAGAACTTAAAGATTGTGCTTTAAGTATTTTAGGTAAAGATGAAGTGAGTTTAAATATCAATGAGGCTAGTTTAAAAAATTTAAGTTCAGGCGAGATAAACCGTCTAAGACTTTCTTTTATTGCAACAGAATGCAATGTTACTAATAAAGCTAGTGGGATAATATTTTTAGATGAAATTGATGCAAATTTAAGTGGCAAAGAAGCTATGAGTATAGCTGAAGTATTAAAAGAGCTTGCTAAGTTTTATCAAATTTTTGCAATTTCACATTTACCACAGCTTTCATCAAAAGCAAGCAATCATTTTTTAGTAGAAAAAATAGGAAATGAAAGTAGGGTAAGAAAAATAGAAAAAGAAGAAAGAGTAAGAGAACTTGCTAGAATGGTAAGTGGGGAAAATATCACACAAGAGGCTTTAGAATTTACTAGAACTTTACTTTAAAAACAAAAAGTAAATTTCTATATGTTATAATTATACTTTGAAATTATAAAGAGAGTTGGCTATGGAAGAAAAAATTTTAATTATTGATGATAACAAAATGCTCACAAAGCTTTTGGCAAAAAAAGTAGAAAATACTTTGGGTTTAAAAGTAGATGTTGCTTTTGATATGAATAGTGCTAAAGAATTAGTGAAAAATGATTATTTTATGGCTTTTGTAGATCTTTGTTTACCAGATGCTCCCAATGGAGAAGTGGTGGATGTGGTTTTAGAAAAAAATATTCCTGCTATAGTGCTTACAGGAAGTAGTGATGGGCAAACGCGTAAGAAATTTATGGAAAAAGATATTATAGGTTATATTCAAAAAGAAAGCGAAAGCTGTATTGATGAAATGCTAAGTTCCATTAGAATGCTTCAAAAAAACAATAAAACTAAGATAATTTTAGCAATCGCTAATGTAACTTTACGCGCAGAAATGAAAAAAAATCTTAATAATCAACTTTTCAATGTTTTAGCAGCAGCACATGGAGAAGAAGCGCTAAGTTATCTTAGTGATAATCCTGATACAAAATTGGTAATTTGTGATGCAACTATGCCTGTAATTAATGGAGAAGATTTGCTTGTAGAAATTCGCTCAAAATATTCTAAGATAGAACTTGGTGTGATCATGGTTGGAGATAAAGATGATGCGCTAGAGGCAAGGGCTTTTAGAAAGGGCGTAAATGACTATGTGATTAGACCTTTCCAAAAAGAATCACTTAATTGTAGAGTGAATAATTGCTTAGATTATATGCAAAAATGTGTTTTACTTGATGAGTATAGTTTGGGTAAAGATTTGCTAACAGGACTTGATGATTATGCAAATTTTGAAAAAAGATTTTTAGATTATTTAGAAGATATGCAAGAAAATGAAGAATTAGCTTTAGCATTAATTGATATAGACAATCTTGCAACAATTAACTATGAACTAAGTTATGATTGTGGCGATGGAGTGATTAAACACACAGCTAAAAAAATCAAAGATCAAATTCGCGGTATGGATTTGGCAACTAGAATTGAAGATGGTAAATTTTACGTACTTTTAAAAAATACAGATAATAAAGAAGCATTGAAAGCTTTTTCAAATATAAGAGTAAATATTGCTAAAGAAAGTGTTTTAATAGCTTTAGATGAGGTTGATTATAGTATTTCTGTAGGAGTTGCTTTTGGAGGTAAAACAAGCCAAATACAAGATTTGCTTGATAATGCTCAAAAGGCACTAGATTTAGCTAAGGCTAATGGTAAAAATAGGGTAGAGGTATGTTTTTAGATTGTGATTTTAGCGAAAAAATCATAGATACACATTGTCATCTAGATAATCAAGCTTATTTTGGATGTTTGGATGAGATGTTAAATCATGCCTTTGCTAATGGAGTAGATAAAATCATCATACCTGGAGCGGATATAAAAGATTTGCCAAGAGCAAGAGAGATTGCACATGATTATGAAAATGTGTATTTTTCTTGTGGGGTACATCCTTATGATATAGATGATTTTGATTTGGATGTTTTAAAAGAATTTATAAATGATAAAAAATGCATTGCAGTGGGTGAGTGTGGGCTTGATTATTATCGTTTAAGGGTTGATGAGGATGAAATAAAAGCAAAGCAAAAAGAAGTTTTTATAGCTCAAATTCAGCTAGCTATCGAATATAAAAAGCCTTTGATTGTTCATGTGCGTGAAGCTAATGAAGATAGTTTTAATATTTTAAAAACATATGCAAAAGATTTGCAAGGTGGTGTTTTGCATTGTTTTAATGCTAGTGAGCTTTTACTTCAGCTAGCAGATGATGGTTTTTATTTTGGTATAGGTGGGGTTTTAACTTTTAAAAATGCAAAAAAACTAGTAGAAGTTTTGCCTAAAATTCCAAAAGATAAGCTTGTTTTAGAAACAGATGGACCTTATTTAACCCCAGAACCACATCGTGGCAAGGTAAATGATCCTATTTTGACGCATTTTGTAGCTCAAAAAATGGCTGAACTTTTAAATTTATCAAAAAATGAAATAATAAAACTTACTAATTTTAACGCTAATCGTTTGTTTTTCCAAGGTTTATAATGAAAAAAAGCTTTTTGTTTTTTATTTTAGTATTATTATGTTTAAATGCTAAGGCCTTGCAATTTACTCCAGAGCATTACACGCAACAAGCACAAATCTTAAGAAATTTAGATATAGAAGCAAGTTATCTCAGTGATATGATTTTTTTAGAATTTAAAGAATCTTCCATGGATATGCATTCTAAAACTTTAGTAGATACGATGAGGGAATTTTATAAAATCACTCCGATTATCCGTAAAATATTAGAAAAAGAAAATATTCCTCAAGAATTTTTATACTTAGCGATTGTAGAATCTGGTTTAAAAATTCATAGTATTTCAAGAACTAAAGCAGTAGGTGTTTGGCAATTTATGAAACCAACGGCACAAACTTTGGGTTTAAGGATAGATCCTTATGTAGATGAGAGAAAAGATTTAGTAAAATCAACTTATGCAGCTATTACTTATTTAAAACAACTAAAAGAGCAGTTTGGAAAATGGTATTTGGCTATTTTAGCTTATAATTGTGGTGATGGTAAATTACGTCAAGCTATAAAAAAAGCAAAAAGTGATGATTTAAGAACCTTACTTGATCCTGATAAAAAATACTTGCCATTAGAAACTAGAATTTTTATTAGAAAAATTCTTACTATGGCATTTTTGGCTAATAATAATGATTTTTTAATTTCTCAAGATAGCGCTTTGCTTAATTATGCCCTATCAAGTGAAGTTAAAAAAATCTCAGTTCCACCAAGTGTTTCTTTAAGAGAGCTTGCCAAAGTAGCTAAAATGTCTTATAATGAATTTAAACGTTATAATCCACATTTTAATTATGACTTCACTCCACCTGATAAAAAAGATTATTATATGTATATTCCTTTAAGTAAAAGCGTGGCTGTAGAAAAGGCATTAGAGAATGTAAAATTAGCTAAGGTGGATACAACCATTCCGCATACAAAAATTTATATAGTAAAAGAAGGTGATAGTCTTTATACTATTGCAAGAAAACACAAAATAAGTGTTGAAAGCATTAAAGAATATAATAAAATCAAAGGAAATTTAATCAATATCAATCAAAAACTTGTGTTAAAAATTAAGGAGAATAATAATGCAAAAATCAAAACAACTCAAAAAATATCAAAAAACTCTCATACAAAAGTCGTTAGTCGTTAGTTGTGTAGGTGTTTTATTTAGTGCTTGTAGTATGGTGCCTATTAGCACGCCTACTGTGTATTACCCAGAAAGAGATTTTAAAAGTATAAAGCATAATAATACAAGCTTAAAAGGCACTATGAAACCTTACACTATTAATGGTAAAACTTATTATCCAACAGTAGTAGAAGTAGGTGAGACTGCTGATGGTATAGCTAGTTGGTATGGACCAGGTTTTCATGGTAAAAAAACCTCTAATGGTGAAACTTATGATCAACACGCATATACCGCAGCTCATAAAACTTTACCTATGAATACCATAGTAAAAGTAACTAATTTAAAAAATCATCGTCAAACCACTGTTAGGATTAACGATAGAGGACCTTTTGTAGCAGGTAGGATTATAGATTTATCTAATATGGCTGCAAGAGATATAGATATGATTCAATCTGGAACAGCTCCTGTAAGACTTGAAGTGATTGGCTTTGGAACAAGTGCAAGTTCGGGTTCAGTTCATACTAATTCTAATTTAGGCAGCAGTGGAGAGATTGCTGATAGTGGTCATATTTTCCAAGGTGGATCTTTTATGGTGCAAATTGGAGCATTTAGAAATAAAAGTGGTGCAGAGCTAATAGCAAGTAGATACAAAAATTATAATTCTTATACTTCAACTATACAAACAAGTGCTAAAGATGGCTTGCATAGAGTATTTTTAAAAGGTTTTAGAAGTGAGCAAGAAGCAAGAGATTTTGTCGATAGTGGATCTTTCCCAGGTGCGTTTATAGTAAGAGAGTAAGATTATGATAGAACTTATTTTTTTGGATGTAGATGGTTGTCTAACAGATGGTAAAATCATCTATACACAAAACTATGGTGAGATTAAAGAATTTAATGTAAAAGATGGCGCAGCAATTGAAGCTTGGCAAAAGCTTGGTAAAAAAGTTGCTATCATTACGGGTAGGACTAGCGAGTGTGTGTATTTTAGAGCTAGGGATTTAAAAATTGATTTAGTCTATCAAGGTATTAGTGATAAACTAGCTTGCGCTAAAGAAATTTTAGAAAAATTAAATTTAGATTTTTCTCAATGTGCCGCTATTGGGGATTATTATAATGATATGAGTTTGCTTGAAACAGTTGGATATAGCTTCAAGCCAAAAGATGCACACAAGGCTTTAAAAACTGATAAAGTTTTAAATAGAAAAGGTGGCAATGGAGCAGTGAGTGAGATGATTGAAATTTTAATTGAACATAATAATATGCAAGCTCAATGGGATAAACTTTGGCGATAAAAATTTTTGCTATATTAATGAGCTTATTTGCCTTTGTTATGGTGATTTTAAGTACTCAAGATCCTTATTTATTTGCCATAAAACCACAAAAGGTAGATGTGGCAAATATGCAAGCTTTTGATGTGCTTGATTATGAGTTAAATGCTAGTGTAATTAAGGCTACATATCAGGCAAGTCGTTGGGTAAAATATCAAGACAAAGATATTTTTGATGATTTTAAAGTTCAAGCGCTTGATTATAATTTAAGTTCAGATTTATTAGTAAGAAATGAAGAAAAATCCATTTTAGAAGGTAATGTAAGTTATTTTGATTATAACCAAACTTCTATTTTTACCCAAAAAGCAACTTATGATATGAAAAATAAAATTTTATTTTCTAATGATAATTTTAAAGCATATATAGGTTTAAATGAAGTTTTTGGGGATAATTTTTTATATGATGTAAATCAAAAAGAATTAAAAATTCAAGGAATAAAAGCATGGTTTTTAGAGCAGTAATTTTTTTGTGTTTGTTAAATTTGTTCGCATTTAGCGCACAAAAAATAGAAGTTTACGCTAAGGATTTTTACTTAGATGAAAAAAATGAAACAAGTGTATTAACCGGTGATGTAGAAGTTAAAAAAGGTAATGATGTTTTAAATTCGCAAAAATTAGTTATTTATATGAAAAACAAACAACCCATCAAGTATATAGCTACTAAAGATGCTAAATTTAAAATCATGATGAAAGATAAAACTTATCATGGAAGCGGTGATGAGTTTATTTATAATGTGGCTAAGGATACATATGAGATTAATGGCAATGCAAAAATTACAGAAATGCAAACAAAAAAAGAACTCATAGGGGATAAAATCATAGTAGATAGAAAAAATATGACTTATAGAGTAGTGAGTAAAGATAAAAAACCTGCCAAATTTGTATTTGAAGTAAAAGAATGATATTAAATGCTAAATTTTTAATTTCTGCTTCCAAAATAGACGAAGCACCACAACCTATATACACTGAAATCGCCTTTTTAGGACGTTCTAATGTGGGTAAAAGTTCTTTGATTAATACACTATGCAAAAATAAGAATTTAGCGAAAAGCTCTTCAACTCCAGGTAAAACACAACTTATTAATTTTTTTGAAGTTGATTGCAAAAAAGATGAGGATAAATTTAAACTAATATTTATTGATTTGCCTGGTTTTGGTTATGCTAAAGTGAGCAAAAAAACTAAGGCTATTTGGAATAAAAATTTAGATGAGTTTTTAAAAGAGCGCAGTTCTATCAAGCTTTTTATCCATCTAATAGATTCAAGACATGAAAATTTAGATATTGATGCAAATTTGGATTTATATTTGGATTCTTTTATTAGAGCTGATCAAAAAAAAATAACAGTTTTTACAAAAGCAGACAAGCTCAATCAAAGTCAAAAAGCAAAAATTTTAAATACAAATAAAAATGCTATCTTAGTGTCAAATTTGAAAAAAAGCGGTATTGATAAATTAGAACAAAAAATCATTTTAGAGAGCTTGGGTTTGTATGAGGAGTAGAAATTTAGTAAAAAATAGATTTGATTTTTCTTATTTATTTTTTTATTTATCTTTGATTTTTTATCAAGTGCTAAGCTCTGTGTATTATTGGATGCCTCCTTTATTTGGGGTGTTTTTTTGTTATATGATAGTGCTTTTAAAAGAAAAAGAAAGAACTCTTAATAAGCTTGATTTTAGATGGTATTTTTCTTTATTTTATCTTTTGCTAGTTGATATTATCCATGGATTTTATCTTTTTAGCTCATGGATAGCTTTTTTTGTTTTTTATCATCTTTTTGTCGATTGGTTTAAAAGCAAGTTAAAACTAGGTCATTATTTACTCGTTATATTTACTTTGTGTGCTTATATTTTTATCTATCTTTTTGATGTGTTTTTAGCATATTTAGATAATAATGAAATTTTAAAATTTGGTATTGAATATCTATGGTTTTTTGCTGTTGAGGCTTTGATTTCTTTTGTTATTTTTAAAGGGAAAATCTAATATGCGTATGCGTTTGGTGATGGGATTTATAGCTTGTTTTTTCTTGCTTTTGCTTGCTAGGGTGTATTATATAAGTATTAAATCTAATGTTTATTATGAAGAAATAGCTAAACAAAATGCCATTAAAACGCAATTTTTAGCACCTGTTAGAGGACAAATTTTAGATATAAAGGGTAGACCCTTAGCGGTAAATAAATTAGGTTTTTCGATCTCTATAAAGCCATATTTGCATATAAAAAAGAAAAACAGAGCTCTTTTAGAGCAAGAATTACAAGCTATAGTAGGAGCCTTTCCGGATTTAAATGCTACTAAGCTCAAAAGAACTTATATAAAAGCAGATTCTTATTATAACCAAGATTATATAGAAGTGGTTCCATTTGTAGAATATGATGCGATGATTAAGCATTTTACTAAGCTTAATTTGCGCGAAAACATGCAAGTTAAATCTACTACTCAAAGATTTTATCCTTATGATGCTTTAGCTAGCCATGTTATAGGTTATGTTGGAAAAGCAAATTTAAATGATATGAATGAAAATGAAATTGCAAGATTGACTAGCTATGTAGGGCGTAGTGGCATAGAGCGTTCTTATAATGATATTTTACAAGGTCAAAAGGGTGAAAAGGTTAGCAAGGTAAATGCATTAAATAAAGAAATAGAAGAACTTTCTTATAAAAAACCTACTTCAAGCAATATCACTTTAAGCATAGATCTTGACTTGCAAGAATACTTAGCCAGTATTTTTGAAAATTTAGCAGGTGCAGCTATAGTAATGGATGTAAAAAGCGGAGCTATTTTGGCAGCGGGTAGTTTTCCTGAGTATAATCTTAATCCATTTGTTACGGGTATTAGCCAAGAAGAATGGGATAAGCTTTCTAATGATTTAAATCATCCTTTTACTAATAAACTTATTAACGGTCTTTATCCTCCAGGTTCAGTTATAAAAATGGGTACAGCTTTGGCCTTTTTAGATAGTGGAAAAGTAAGTGAAAATCATAAATATTTGTGTGATTCTAACTTTGAGCTTGGCGGTAGAAAATTTAGATGTTGGAAGGCTATAGGTCATGGTTATGTAGATATGACAGATGCTATTAGGGAAAGTTGTGATGTGTATTTTTATAAAGGTGCTTTAGAGGTTGGTATTGACATTATTAGTTCTGTTTTTGAAAGAATAGGTTTTGGTGTAAAAACAGGAGTGGATTTACCTAATGAATTTATAGGAACAGTACCTAATAGAATATGGAAAAAAGAAAAATACAACCAACCATGGTATCAAGGTGAAACTTTAAATACAAGCATAGGACAAGGTGATTTTCTTGCTACTCCTATGCAAGTGGCTAAATTTACAGCTATGATTGCTACGGCTAAAAATATCACACCGCATTTTTTACATAGCGTTGATGATAATGTTACTAAGATAAATTTTGATAATAATGAAAGTGTTTTTACGACTTTTGAACTATCAAAACTTCCACTTTTAAGGCGTGCTATGTATGAAGTTGCTAATGAAGACGGTGGAACTACGGCAAGATTTTTAAGAAATTCACCTATCACTATAGCAGCTAAAACAGGAACAGCGCAGGTAGTTGGAATTTCTCAAAGTGAAAAAAAGCGTATTAAAGAAGAGGATTTAGAATATTTTTTAAGATCTCATGCTTGGATTACTTCTTATGCGCCTTATGAAAAACCACAATATGTAGTAGTGGTTTTAATCGAACATGGGAAAAGCGGTAGTAGTACAGGAGGGCCTATACTGGCTAAAATTTATCAAAAACTTATAGATTTAGGCTATATTGATAAAAAATATATCAAGAAAAAGACTAAATAATTAACATTCCATCACCATATGAATAAAAACGATAGTTATTTTCTATGGCTTCATGGTAAAGCTCTAAGGTTTTTTCTCTACCTATAAATGCTGCTACAAGCATAATTAAAGTTGATTTTGGTAAGTGAAAATTAGTAAGTAAATAATCAAGTCTTTGTGGGGTATTTTGTGGGTGCAAAAACAAATCACAAAAACCTTCTTTTATTTTTTTTCTATGATAATATTCTATACAACGAGTGACAGTAGTACCAACACCTAGTATTTTCTTAGAAGAATCAATCAAAGCACAAGTTTCATCATCAATATGAAAAAATTCTGAATGCATTTTATGATCACGTATATCTTCACATTCTACACCTTTAAAAGTTCCTGCGCCAACGTGTAGTGTGATAGTATGGATATTATGATTTTTTTTAAGTTCATCAATCATTGCTTTATCAAAATGTAAGCTTGCAGTAGGTGCGGCAACTGCGCCTTGATTTTTAGCAAAAATACTTTGATAGTTAATGCTATCTTGTGCTTCATCTGCTCTTTTTATATAAGGTGGTAAAGGTATATGACCTATTTTTTCTAAAATTTCAAAAACTTCATGATGATTAAGTTCTTTTTCATCATTAAAAAACTCTACTTCTCTTGTACCATCATCATGTAATTTTTTGATTTTAGCTTTTAAAGAATTTTCAAAATATAAATTTTGCCCTTCTTTAACCTTACCCCGAATTTGCACTAAAAAATCATTATTTTTTAAAGGATGGTTAATGAAAAGTTCTATTTTGCTACCACTTTCTTTGTTTCCATAAATTCTTGCTTTGATGACTTTGGTATCATTAAAGATGATTTCACAAGGTGGTAAAATTTTAGCTAAATCCTTAAAATGCAAATGTGAAATTTGATCTTTACATCTTTCATATACTAAAAGCTTGGCATTTTCTTTGGGTAAAATAGGAAAATTTGCTATAAGTTCATTTGGTAAGTTATAATCATAACTAGAAAGCAAAAGATCTTTATCAATCATTTTCATCATCTTCTTTTTGACTAGGATTAACTTTTTTAGCTATATAAATAGAAATTCCATAAAGCCCGCATAAAGGAACAGCCATTAAAAATTGCGATATAACATCAGGTGGTGTCATCATAGCTGAGAAAACAAAAATCACTAAAACAGAAACTCTAAAATGTTTTTTCAAAAAAGTATCATCAATCAGTCCAAGTTTAGCAAAGAAAAAGGTTATTACAGGCATTTCAAAAGCTAAACCAAAAGCAATTACTAATTTAGTAAAAAAGCCTACATATAAACCTATGCTAATTAAAGGCTTAAAATCTTGGGTTTGCACCCCAAAATCAATCAAAAATTTAAAAGCCAAAGGTATAACTATATAATAACAAAATAAAGCACCAAGTGCAAACATAATACTAGCAAAGCTTACAAAAGGCACTACTAGTCTTTTTTCATTATCATAAAGTCCAGGTGCTACAAATTTCCAAAACTGCCAAAAAATAACTGGTAAAGAAATCAAAAAAGCTGTAAAAAACGAAACCTTCATCGCAGTAAACAAAGGCTCTTGCAACTCAACGAAGGTCATTTGTCTTGAAATTTCAGGTAAGGCCGCTTCAACAGGCGCTTTTAGTATATCTATGATATAGTTATTAAAACTAAAACATACAAAAAACATCACAACAACACAAGCAACACTTATAAATAATCTTTTTCTAAGTTCTACTAAATGCGGTTTTAATTCTTCAAACATTCTTAGCTTTCCATTTTCTGAGTATTTTTTTCATCTTTTTGAATTTTTTCTTCAAGATTAGAAAGTTCTTGTATATCTTTTTCTAAATCATTAATTTCACTTTTTAATTCTTTGGTATTATTTAAAATATCTTCTTTGAGTTGATCAAATTCTTCAAAACTTAGTTTTTTTCTGATATTTTCATTAGTTTGTGAAAATTCATCTTTGTATTTTTGTGCTTCATCTTTTAATTCTGCTATTTTTAGTTCTTTATTAATACTTGCTTTTGCTTCATCGATATTGCTTTTAATGGCTTTTAAAATTTTTGCAATTTCAACTATAGTTGAAGGTAATTTTTCAGGCCCAAGCACTAAAATAGCTACAACTAAAATAACTAAAATTTCACCAAAACTCATTATTTTATCTTCTTTCGCTTGAATATATGGTTTACATTTTACATAAAAATACTTAAAAATATTATTACTTTTACTATATTAATATATAAAGATATCTTGATATATTAATATATTTTTGTTATATTTGATTAAAAACAAAAAAGGAAGAGCATGGAAAAATTAGTTTTTATTTTAAAAGATTTTTTGATTTTATTTATAGAAATATCTGTTTTGTTTATTTTAGTTAGTATGCTTATTGCTTATTTAAATGAGCGCTATGCCAAATTTTTTAATGAGCATTTAAAGAAAGATTCTTTTACAAGCTATATAAAAGCCATACTTTTAGGCTGTTTAACTCCATTTTGCTCATGTTCAAGCATACCGCTTTTAAATGCATTTTTAAAAGCTAAAGTTCCACTTGGGGTATGCATAGCTTATTTAATCACCTCACCTTTAATCAATCCCATTATAGTGGTGATGTTTGTGGTGAGTTTTGGCTTAAAAATCTCTTTATTTTATGTGGGATTTTTATTTTGTATGATTTTATTTATTGCTTTTTGTGTTTCTAAAATAAACACTCAAGGATTTTTTAATGAAGACTTTTTAAAAAATGATTTAGAGCAAAAGTCATGTTGTTCTAATAATACTTTTCAAAGCTCATGTTGTCAAAAACCTAGCTTGGTTTTTGCTAAAAATTCTAAAACAAGTAAAATTTTAAATTTTAAAAACAAAGCTAAAGAAAGTAAAATCAAAATATTATTTTCACAAAGTTTTAAAGAGTATAAAAAAATTTTACCTTATATTGTTATAGGTATGGCTATAGGGGCTGTTATACATGGTGCTTTTCCACAAGATTTTTTCCAAAATTATATGAAAGATTATGGAGTTTTGGGCGTATTTATAGCAGCTTTTATAGGAGTTTTACTTTATATGAATTGTACGGCTATGATACCAGTGGCGCTAGCTTTAACTACCAGTGGAATTCCACTTGGTATAATGATGAGTTTTTTAATAGCAGGAGCAGGATGTTCTCTGCCTGAACTTGTATTGCTTAAGAGGATATTTAAAACAAGCTTTTTAATTTTATTTGCAAGTATGATAGTTTTTATAGCAATTAGTTTCGGTCTTTTAATGTTTTTTATATAAGGATTTTTATGCAAGAGTTTTTAAAAATAACAAGTGCGATTAATGATGAAAGCAGGATTTTGATCCTAGCTTTTTTACAAAAATACGGAAAGCTTTGTGTGTGTGATTTGCAAAGCTCTTTAAATATGAGTCAATCAAGGCTTTCAAGACATTTAAAAATTTTAAAAGAAGCTAATTTTTTAGAAGTAGATAGACAAGGTGTTTGGGCGTATTATGGAGTAAAAGAAAATTTAAATAATTTTTGTAATGATATATTAAAAAACATCAATGAACTTTCCATAAAGCTTCCTGAGCTTAAAAGGTTTTCTTGTGAATGTAAAGCTTAAGTGCTAATATACAAAGCTAGTTCATCGCTTAAAAGGTAGTTGGTATTATAAAAAATTCCATTTTTATAAACTAGCTTTCCTTTTTTACTAAGAAACATCGCTTTTTCTTTTTCTAAAGGTTCCAGCTTTGTTTCATCCACGCCTATAATACTTCTAAGTCCTAAGAAAATATGCTCTAAGCGTAAATCTTTTGAATTTAAATTTTCAATCTCTCTAAAACAAGGATTTGTTATATAATCTTTTAAACTTTTTTTAGTATAAAATCTTTGATTTTTTAAAAATCCCACCGCACTTAAACCACAACCTATATAGTCTTTTCCTTGCCAGTAGGCAAGATTGTGTTTGCAAATTTGTCCAAAATTACTGATTTCATATTGTTTATAGCCAAGATTTTCGATAGCTTTGATAAAATGCTTTGCAAGGCACGGTGCATTTTTTTTAAAATGAAATTTTTTAGCAAATCTTGTCTTTTCTTCTATGGTTAGATTATAAGCGCTCACATGGTTAATATCAAGCAGAGTAAGTTTGGAAATTTCATAATCAAGCATTTTTTTATCATCAAGTTTTGTATCGTAAATTAAGTCTAGATTGATATTATTAAATCCTGCTTTTTTTGCATTTTCTATACTAGTAAAAATACTTTTTTGATCATGAATACGCCCAAGAAATTGTAATTTTTTTTCATGAAAACTTTGCACTCCAAAAGAAATACGATTAAAACCTAAATTTTTTATCTCTTTAAGCCAAGAAAAATTACTCGAGTTGGGGTTTGCTTCTATACTAATTTCACTATCTTTTTGTAAATAACTTTGTATAAAAATAAATATTTTTTCATAAAAACTAGCATCCATTAAACTAGGCGTTCCACCACCTATAAAAACAGTCTTTATGGAATTTTTATCAAGTTTGAAAAAATTTAGTTGATATTTTATATCTTGCGTTAAAGCATTTAAATAATCTTTTTCAAAGTCCTTTTTCTTAAGTGAAGTAAAAGAACAATAAAAACACTTGCTTTCACAAAATGGTATATGTATGTATAAATGCATAAAACTTCTTTAAAATGTGATTATAAATTCGTATTTTTTTGTTAGAATTATATTATTAAAAAGTCAAGGATAAGAAAATCATGGAAAAAGAAAAAAAATATAGGCCAAATGTAGCCGCTGTTGTACTATCATCAGCTTATCCTTTTGAATGTAAAATTTTACTTGCTAAACGCAATGATATGGAAGATATATGGCAATTTCCTCAAGGTGGTATAGATGAGGAAGAAGAAGTTAAAAGTGCATTATTTAGAGAGTTAAAAGAAGAAATAGGCACAGATGAGGTTGAAATTTTAGCTGAATATCCTGAGTGGATTAATTATGATTTTCCAGCTAAGGTTGCACAAAAAATGTATCCTTATGATGGTCAAAGCCAAAAATATTTTTTAGTTAGATTAAAAAATAAAGCTATTATTAATCTAAACACTAAAAATCCTGAATTTGATGCTTATAAATTTGCTTCATTAGAAGATGTTTATGATATGATTAACCATTTTAAAAAACCTATATATATTAAGGTTTTAAAATATTTTAAAGAAAGGGGGTATATTTAATGCTGGTCGTACAAAAATATGGGGGAACGAGTGTAGGAACGCTTGAGCGTATTGATGAAGTTGCTAAAAGAGTGGCAAAAAGTAAAAAAACTTGTGATAAGTTAGTTGTAGTAGTTTCAGCGATGAGTGGGGTTACTAATGAACTTATTGATTTTGCACATCATTTTAGTAAAAATCCTTCAGGTCGTGAGATGGATATGCTTTTAAGTAGTGGCGAACGCGTGACTTCATCTTTACTTGCTATTGCATTAAATGAAATGGGTTTAAAAGCTACTGCATTTTCCGGACGCAATGCAGGAATTATCACAGATGATGTTTATACTAAAGCAAGAATAGAACACATTGATACTGCAAATATCAATAAAGCCTTAGATGAGGGATATATCGTAGTAGTTGCTGGCTTTCAAGGTATTGACAAAATGGGTAATGTTACTACTTTGGGTCGTGGTGGAAGTGACTTAAGTGCGGTAGCACTAGCGGGAGCTTTAAATGCTGATTTATGTGAAATTTATACTGATGTAGATGGGGTATATACTACCGATCCTAGAATTGAACCAAAGGCTAAAAAGCTAGATAAAATTTCTTATGAAGAAATGCTAGAGCTTGCAAGTTTAGGAGCTAAGGTTTTACAAAATCGCTCTGTAGAGCTTGCTAAAAAATTAAATGTGAAATTAGTTACTAGAAGTAGCTTTAATGAAAATGAAGGGACGATTATTACTAAGGAGGAAAATATGGAACAAGCTTTGGTTAGTGGTATAGCACTAGATAAAAACCAAGCAAGGGTTACTTTAAGAAATATCGATGATAAGCCAGGCATTGCCGCTGAAATTTTTGGGACTTTAGCAAATGAAAATATCAATGTAGATATGATTATCCAAAATGTGGGAGTAGATGGAGCTACAAATTTAGGTTTTACTGTGCCTGAAAACGAGCTTGATTTAGCAACTAATGCTATGAAAAAAGTTTTAGGTGCTAATGCTAATATAGAAACAGATAGTGCTGTGGTAAAAGTTTCAGTTGTGGGTGTGGGTATGAAATCACATTCTGGAGTAGCTTCGGCAGCTTTTAAAGCATTAGCAAATGAAAATATTAACATACAAATGATTTCTACAAGTGAAATTAAAATTTCAGTTATCGTGCATGAAAAATACGGTGAATTAGCTGTAAGAGTATTGCATGAAGTTTACAAACTAGATATATAAATGAGTAATAGTTTTTTAAAATTTACTCTAGAGCAAATCCGAGAAAATGGTACTTATACAAGTTGGTTGGAAGAAAGGCGTCTTGAATGGTCGCCTTTGATTGCTTCTAAGTTAGCTTTGCTTTTACAAGGTTATACTTTTATTGTGATTACTGATGATCAAAGAACGTGGTTTGAAGAGTATTTTTTAGGCCAAATTAACGCTAGTTCCACAAGACCTTTAGTGCCTTTTGTGTCTTTAAAAGGAATTTATAATAAAACTTGTAATACCCAAGAAGATATAGATTTGTTAAATGATCTTTTAAGTATTTCTTTTCCTAATGGTTATGCCTTTTTTTATATAGGAACTAATACAGGTTTTAAATTTAAAATCGCTAATTCCAAAGCTGAAAGTATGCTTTGGCTTTTTGATGAGCAATTGCAAAATAGCTTTTACCTTTCCTCGCGTGATAAGGAATTAGACTATAAACTCATTTCTTTATATAAAGTATTTGAGCAAAGCTTAGAGGCTGTGCTTTTTTCTAAGGTAGAAATTTGAATCTAAGAAATAAAATCATTATCCATAATGATTTTGAGCTAATGCAAGAAAAGCTCACAGAAGAATATGGTCAAAAAAATCTAAGATTTTTCATACCCAAAAATCCTGACTTAGAATTAAGACTAAATGACTTAACTTATGACAAAAACGGCCAAGCAACCGCAAAAGCTATTATGAATGAAAGTTATATAGCTGAAGCACAAGCTAAAATCATTGTTATACTAGCTAAGTCTTTTCGTGAAGAAGCGCAAAATTTTTTGCTAAAACTTTTTGAAGAGCCACCAAAAAATGTATATTTTATCATCGTAGCTCCTTCAAAAAATGTTTTTTTACCTACTATACTTTCAAGATTTATCATAGAAAAACATAAAATTCAAAAAGAAAAGATGTCTTTAAATTTGGATCTTAAAAAAATGGATCTAGCTCAAATTGCTTCATTATTAAAACAATATGAAAATATAGACAAGCATGAGTGTTTAGAGTTAATTAGCACTTTAAGCCATGAATGTTTTAAACAAGATATAAAATTAAACGATGAAGAAATTGAATTTTTTTATAAAGCTTATGAATTAGCTAAATTAAATGCAAAGCCAACTATTTTGCTAAGCACTATAGCTTTAATTTTACACGAGAGAAAAAATGAAAATCATTAAAATTAATCCTAATACAGACTTTAAGCAAATTTCTAAATATATAAAGCCACATAAAGCAGGCGAGAAAATTATGAGTGAAAAAACTCAAATTCATTTTTTTCTTATTAAAGAGTTAAGAGCACCTGCTGCAAACATACTCAAACAAGATGCACTAAGGGTTGGAGCTGAGCTTGTAACACATAAAGAAGTTATACTAGGCAAAGAACATACTAATGCCTTGCTTATGGTAACGCAAGATCAAGCTAAAAAGCTTATAGAAAAAGAAAAATTACAAGATTTTAAGCTTAAAAATTTAGCATTATTTTTAAAGTCTAATTTCACTAAACCAAAATATGCAAAAATTATGGGTGTGATTAATATTAATGAAGATAGTTTTAATGCTCAAAGTAGGGTTAAAGAAAATGAAGTTTTAGAAAAAATCGAACTTATGATTTCTCAAGGGGCTGATTATATAGATATAGGCGGGGTTTCTTCAAGACCTGGTAGTGTGTATTGTGGAAAAGAAGAAGAGTTTAAGCGTTTAAAAAATACCTTAGATTTAATCTATAAAGAAAAACTTTATGAAAAATGTATTTTTAGCTTAGATAGTTTTGATGAGTATTGTTTAGAATATGCTTTAAATAAAGGCTTTAAGCTTATTAATGATATTACCGGTTTTAAAAATGAAAATTTAGCCAAACTGGCTTTAAAATACAAAGCCACTTACACACTCATGCATATACAAAATACCCCACAAAATATGCAAGATAACCCACATTATGAAGATGTGTTAGCCGAGCTTGATGATTTTTTTGCGCAAAAGCTAGAAAGGCTAAGTGAGCTTGGTTTAGAAGATGTGGTTTTAGATGTTGGCATTGGTTTTGGTAAAAGTCCTTGGCATAATATGATGTTAATCAAGCATTTAGAGCATTTTTTACGCTTTAAAAAAGAACTTTTAATCGGAGCTAGTAGGAAAAGTATGATAAATGCTTATTTTAGCTCAAGTGTTGAGCAAAGACTAGCGGGTACGCTTTATTTGCATTTAGAGGCTTTTAAAAATGGAGCAAGTATTATAAGAGTACATGATGTGTATGAACATAAACAAATGTTTGAACTTGCAAAAGCTATGGATGAACTTTCTTTGGAGTAGTGATGACTTATCAAGAGTATTTAGAAAAGGTAGAATTAGCAAAAGAATGGATGAGGGCTTATTATGAAGATGATGAGCCTTTAGCAAGCGATGAAGAATATGATAAACTTATAAGAGAGTTAAAAGCATTTGAAATGCTTCATCAAGAAAAGATTTCTAAAGACTCTCCTACGCAAAATATTGCCCCAACTATACAAAGTGAATTTCACAAACTTGCACATAGTGCAAAAATGTGGTCTATGGAAGATGTTTTTGATGAAGCTGAGCTTAGAGCTTGGGCAAAAAGAGCTAAATGTGAGTTTGATTTTTTCATAGAACCTAAATTTGATGGAGCAAGTTTAAATCTTACTTATGAAAATGGTATTTTAATCAGTGGTGCTACAAGAGGCGATGGGGAAGTAGGCGAGGATATTACTTTAAATGTAAAAGAGATATCCAATATACCTCAAAAAATTCCTTATAAAGACAAGATAGAAATTCGTGGCGAAGTAGTGATTTTAAAAGAAGATTTTGAAAAAATCAATGAAAAAAGAGCTAAAGATGGCTTAAGTTTATTTGCAAACCCACGTAATGCAGCGAGTGGTTCGCTAAGACAGCTTGATACAAGCATTACAAAAGAAAGAAATTTAAAATTTTATCCTTGGGGAGTGGGGGAGAATTCTTTAGAGTTTAAGAAACACTCTGAAGTGATGGAGTTTGTAAGAAGTCTTGGCTTTTTAAAAGATGATTTTGTTTTTTGTGTAAAAACTTTAGATGAGGTTTTAGAAAAATACCATGAGCTTTTAGAAAAAAGAGATCAAAAGCCTATGATGATGGATGGTATGGTTGTAAGGGTAGATGATTTAGCTCATTGTAAGCTTTTGGGTTATACCGTGAAATTTCCAAAATTTATGTCTGCGTTTAAATTTCCTGCTTTGGAAAAAACTACAACCTTACTCGGGGTTAATTTACAAGTTGGAAGAAGTGGGGTAATCACTCCTGTGGCGGTTTTAGAACCTGTAAATTTAGACGGGGTTATAGTAAAGTCTGCAACCTTGCATAACTTTGATGAGATAGCTAGACTTGGAGTGATGATAGGCGATAGTGTAAGTGTGATAAGAAGTGGCGATGTCATACCTAAAATCACTAAAGTTTTTACCCAAAGGCGTGATGGTTTAGAAAGTAAGATCACTAAACCAACTCTTTGTCCTGAGTGTTTTAGTGAGCTTTTAGATGAGGGCGCTTTTTTAAAATGCCAAAACCTAGACTGCAAAGCAAGACTTGTAAATTCTATCATACATTTTGTATCTAAAAAGTGTTTAAATATAGATGGCCTTGGAGAAAATATCGTCGAGCTTTTGTTTAAAGAAGGAAAAATCACTAACATAGAAAGTATATTTTTCTTAAAATATAGTGATTTTGAAGGTTTAGAAGGTTTTAAAGAGAAAAAAATCAACAATCTTCTAAGTGCTATTGAAAATGCAAAAAAATGCCCTTTATCAAGGTTTATCACTGCTTTGGGTATAGAGCATATCGGAGAAGTAGCAGCTAAAAAGCTAGCACAATCTTTTGGCTTTGAATGGTTTATACAAAGCTATGAAGCTTATGCAAATTTAGAAGGCTTTGGCGAGCAAATGGCTAAAAGCTTAGAAGAATTTACCCATGTCAATGCAAACCGCATTAAACATTTTTATGAAATTTTGCATTTAGAGGATGAGAAAAAAGAGCTTATTATAAATGAAAATATTTCTAATAAAACCTTTGTTATCACAGGAACTTTAAGCAAATCACGCGATCATTTTAAGGAATTAATCGAAAGCTTTGGAGCAAAGGTAAGCTCAAGTGTGTCTAAAAAAACGGACTTTGTATTATACGGAAGCGAAGCAGGCTCAAAGCTTGAAAAGGCTCAAAGTTTAGGGGTTAGATGTATTAATGAGGCTGAGTTTAATGCTCTTTTAGGCGGTGATGATGAGGTTTGATGTCTTTGTAAGTGCAAAGTTAAACATTTCTCGCAATAAAGCTTGCGAGCTTATAGAAAACAAGCAAATTTTACTCAATGGCGAGTTTAAAAAAACCTCTTTTAAAATCACATCTTTAAATCCTTTAGAAGATGAGAGTTTAAAACTAACGCTTTTAGAAGAGCTTTTTGTAAGTAGGGCTGCTTTTAAACTCAAGCATTTTCTACAAGAGCATACATTTACTATAAAAGATAAAATTTGTTTAGATATAGGCTCATCGACTGGAGGTTTTGTGCAAATTTTACATCAAAACAAGGCTAAACATATCACAGCTTTGGATGTAGGTTCTAATCAACTTCATGAGAGTTTAAGAAATTTAGAAAATATCCAAATTTGCGAAAACACCGATTTGCGTGAGTTTAAAAGTGAAATTTTATATGATGTTATCACTTGTGATGTGAGTTTTATATCTTTAACACATTTAATTTTTCATATAGATAAACTTGCTAAAGATCTTATCATTTTACTTTTTAAACCTCAATTTGAAGTAGGTAAAAATGCTAAGCGTGATAAAAACGGAGTAGTAAAAGATATCAAAGCCATTAAAACTGCTAAAGAAAGCTTTGAAAAAGCCTGTGCAAAGCTTGGTTGGATTTTACAAGTAAGTCAAGAGTCACACTTAAAAGGAAAAGAAGGTAATGTTGAGTTTTTCTACGCCTATAGAAAAAACTAAAATCACGAGCTTAGCCATAGGGCGTTTTGATGGTATGCATTTGGGGCATTATGAGCTTTTTAAGCATTTAGATGAAAATGGAGCTTTGTTTATCATCACTAAAGAGGAAAAAGAAGCCTTAACACCTAAGGATTTTAGAGTAAATTTGGTTGATTTTCCTTTGATTTTTTGTGATTTTGAAAAAATCAAAGATTACAAAGGAGAGGATTTTTTAAAGCTTTTAAAGCAAGAATTTCCCAAACTAGAAAAAATCATCGTAGGTTATGATTTTAAATTTGGTAAAGAAAGAAAATGTAGCGCCAAAGATATACAAAGCCTTTGTGGTATAAACACTATCATTGTAGATGAGTTTAAAATTCAAAACAAAAGCGTTCATACAAGTATGATTAAAACCTTACTTAAAGAAGCTAAAGTTAAAGAAGCTAAAAATTTCCTAGGTAGGTTTTATACTATACAGGCAAATATCATCAAAGGGCAAGGCATAGGTGCTAAAGAGCTTTTTGCAACTTTAAATTTATGCGTCAAAGACTTCTTTTTGCCTAAAGATGGTGTATATGCGACTTTGGTAAAGATTGAAAATAAAAGTTATCATAGTGTAAGTTTTATAGGTATAAGATCTACTGATGAAAATTTTGCTTTAGAAACGCATATTTTAGATGAAAATTTCACAAACACAAATACAAAATCAGTGGAGTTAAGCTTTATTGACTATATAAGAGCTAATGAGAAATTCAATGATTTAGCCTTATTAAAAACACAAATTAGTAAAGATATTAACAAAGCAAAAGAAATTTTAGGAAAATTAAATGAAAGATGAAATTTTTAAAAAACCCTTAGAAAAACAATTTGAATTTGATAAAAGTGTAGCAAGTGTTTTTGATGATATGGTGTCAAGGTCCGTACCTTTTTATACGCAAAATTTAAAACTCATAGTCGAACTCATAGATCATTTTACACCGCAAAATGCAAGAATTTGTGATCTTGGTTGTTCTACGGCTAGTTTATTGCTTGCACTTTATGAAAAAAGAAAAGATTTTCTTTTAAGTGGGGTTGATGAGGCTAATGCTATGCTAGAGATTGCTAAAAGTAAATGCCAAGCCTTTGGAGCTAGGGTGGAATTTCATCAAAAAAATTTAGATGATTTTGAGTTTTTTAAAAATGATGTTTTCATCGCCACCTACACTTTGCAGTTTATCCGCCCACCCAAAAGACAAGAGTTAGTTGATAAAATCTATCAAAACCTAAATGAAAATGGTATATTTGTGCTTAGCGAAAAAATTCTTTATGAAGATGTCAAAATAGCTAAAAAAATGATACAAATTTATGAGCAGTATAAACTAGAGCAAGGTTATAGTAAGCTAGAAATTTCAAGCAAACGAGAAGCTTTGGAAAATGTTCTCATACCTTATACTCAAAATGAAAACATAGCCATGCTTAAAAAAGCAGGATTTTCTAAAGTAGAAAGTGTTTTTAAATGGGTAAATTTTGAAACATTCATAGCTTTTAAATAAAATATTTTCAATATAAAAGTTAAAAATATTAGCTTAAAAATTATATTTATAATTATAAATATCTTACAAATTAATTTTTCTACTATTGCAAACATTTATAATTTATTATATAATTTGGTTATTTTGTTATACTTATTTATGTTTATTTTTTGGTTGTATTTTTTTTATTAAAAAAAGGGCTTTTATGATTAAATGGTCGAAAGAATATAGCGTGCATAATAAAACCATTGATGAGCAGCATAAAGTTTTATTTGATATAGCCAAAAAGGCTTATCTTATAGCAGAAAATCATGCAAGTATTAGTGAAATCAAAAGTGTTTTGATTGAGCTTTTTGAGTATATTAAAACTCATTTTAAAGATGAGGAAGCTCATATGCAAAATATTGCTTATCCTGGATTAGAGCAACATAGAAAAATCCATCAAGAAATTACAACTTCATTAATCTCTTTAGTGAAAAACATTAAAACTGTAAATGATTTCAAAGAAAAACTTAATGTAATTACAGAAAAATGGCTTGTAGAACATATATTAAAAGAAGATATGAAATATCATAGATATGAAAAACAAAAACAACAAAAAACCGATGAGGTAGATTTTGATAAGGATGAAAATTTAACTGTAGAGCATTTTGTTGAAGAAACACCAAAATATGTTGTTTATATTTGTGGTTGTGTAAATGAAAAGCATAAAATCCCTCATCGTGTTCATTTACAAATTCTTAATGGTGTAAAATATAACTGCAAAGTTTGTAAAAAAAATATTCGCATTGCTTAGGATGTCTTATGGAAGCATTTCCAATATGGAATGAAAAATTCAGCATTGAAAATGCAGATATTGATTTGCAACATCAAACTCTTTTTGCTTTAGCAGAAAAAACCGCTAATCTTTTAAATAGACATATTTATAAAGCAGAAGTCAAGGAATTATTGGGTGATTTTTTTGATTATATGCGAACCCATTTTAAAGATGAAGAAGATTATATGTATTCTATAAATTATCCGTATTTATCAGAACACAAAGCAATGCATAAGAAAATTATCAAAGACATGAGTGTATTGCTTAGTGAATGTTCTAGTACAAATGATCTTAAAGAAAAGCTATATAAGATAGTTTCAGTATGGCTTTTAGAGCATATAGTGGAACATGACATGAGAATTAGTAAATTTAAAAAAAGTTTAGATAAAAAAGATTTAAATCAAAAACAGGTGCAAGAGAGCAGTGATAAATTTGAGTATATTTGCGCTTGTAAGGATATGATTCACAAGCTTGATTATGGTTTGCATATAAAAATTAAGTATTTAAATATTGCTTACAAATGTAAAAAATGTTCAAAAGAGCTAATTTTTAATTTTATGGATGAAAATTTAAGTTAAAAATATTTTTTGGTGTAAAATACTATAAATTAAGCTTTTGGATTGAATTTAATATTTAAGATAATTTTTATCTTAAATTATTTTTAAGGAAAAATTTATAAATAAAATATTAATATTCCGATTGTATTATTAAAATATTAGTAACAAATGTTACAAATATATACAAATAAACAATAACCCATCAAACACATTAACTATTTTTTGAAAGGACTTTTTCAATGAATATAAATTTATCTAAAAATCACCTCACGGGGGGGGGGACGATAATTTTCGTTTTAACTCAAACACTTTAAACTCTTTAAAAAACTATAAAAACTCTAATCTTTTAAAACTTTCTTTATTTACTATTTTTTCCCTAAGCTCTTTAGAGGCTGCCACTCAGGCAAATTATGATAAAGCTTCTAATGCTTATGTTATTAAAGAGCATAAATTTAATAATAATGATGTATATGATTATAATCTTGATACTTATAAACTCTTAAGTGGTAAAAACTTCTATGGCCAAATGGCTACTAATAAAAACCTTTCAAATATCACTTTAATCTATGATAACCCTAAAGATAAAACTCATTCTAAAATGAATGATTTATACTTTAAACAAGACATACTCACTCCAAGTATTAAAGAAGATATTTTTGTAGTTAATGGCTTTCATAGTTCTAACTCAGCTAATACTACTCTAAATCAAATCAGCTATATACCTTTTTTAGTTTCTGCTTACACCTTTAATGCAAAAGCTAATAATAATACCTTAGTATTAAAAGCAGGGGAATTATCTTCAGTATATTATTTAAAACCTACTGATAAAGAAGTAATTAATCCTAAAGCTACAGGTTTAGATAATAAATATAATTTTCTAATCACTCCAGCCATAGCTAGAAAAGGTGAAGTAAGTAATAATACTTTAAACTTCTTAAAAGATGCCTATGTAAATATGGGTGTTGAAAACACCTATACCTTACCTTTAAATGGTGCTCCTTATATCTTAGGTGCTTTTGGCGTGGATGCCAATGCTAAAAATAATAAGGTTATTATAGATGGAGCTTCTTTATTAGTACATGGTCCAAGTGGAGCTTATTCAACATCAGCTGCTACTCACTTAGGAGGAGCTTTTGTGGATGTTAATAATAATCAAAGTTATGAAGTAAGTAATAATAGTGTATTAATTAATGATTTAAAACTAGATTTAAGAGTGGATACTAAAAATACTCCATTAGCTTATAATGCTATCTTAGTAGGGGAAATCTATGGGGGTAAAATCATACAAGGTAATGCTTATAAAAACACCATAGATATAAAAGACTTACAAACCTTATTAGCATTAAATACTAATGTAGAAGTAAAAGCACTTTTAGACTTTTATGCAGGTATAACTAATAATGGTATAGCTAATGATAATAGCATTAGCATTAATCTAAAAAAACCATTTGAAATTAATTCTAATTTTACAGGTAAAAATGAGTTTAATCTTTATGGTGGGGTAGCTACTAAAGGAGCTAATAGAAATAGTATTCATATCAATGGGGATTTAACCCAAGGTGTTACTGTTGAAAATCATCAAGATAAAATTCAAATCACAGCAGCACAAACTCTAAGTTCTAAAGCAAATAATAATAGCATTAATATTAAAAACTCAAACATTGCTATGCCTTTATATTTATATGGAGTAAGCAAGATTAGTTTAAATGATAAAGATTATTATGCAAGTAGTGCTAATGCTAATAGTATAGTTTTAGATAATGTAAAATCAGGTAGAAATCTCACTGCTATTATAGAAGCTGATAATTTAGAAAAAAACACTATAAAATATAATCTTGTGCAATCTTTATCAAATGCTTCTAATATAGATAAAGGTTCTAAAATCATTTTAAGAGCCAATGAAAATGCTAATGATAATACTTTAAATATTAAAGATTATTCAAGTGCAGCTAGTTCTAATGTTTATGTTATTAATGCTAATACTGAAAGTGCTAATAATACTTTTATCTTTGATAATCTAGCTCTAGGTACAGCTTCTGATAAAAGAGAAGGGGAAATAGTAATTAGTGCAGGTATAGCTAAGAATACTCATGATAATTATACTCATATAAATAATTTAAATATAGATGAGTATAAAAACAACAAAGCTATATTTATAAGT